>JBDTVB010000112.1:0-6251 GCA_040007415.1 Anaerolineaceae bacterium | reverse complement strand
GCGAGTACCCGGGCATCGGCGGGACGATCGAACCGATGTCGGGAAACGCCTGGCTACTCGGTGAGCCCGGCATGAACCCACAGGTTTCCGGCGTCATGTATCCCGACGCCATCGGTGGTTTGAACGGGGCCTCCGCGGTGCTGGCTGCGCTTGTTTCGCGCGAAAGCACCGGCGAAGGCTGTCACGTTGAGGTTTCGCAGCACGAGGGGATGATCGCAATGCTCGGAGAGTTCTTCACGCAAAGCGGCTTCGAAGCGTTCGGACGGATCGGCAACCGTGACTTGGAGTTCGTCCCCAACGGTATCTACCGCGCTGCGGGCAAAGACGAGTGGGTAGCGATCACCGTGCGCGAGTTGTCCGACTGGGAGCGACTAGTTGAGTGCATTTGCGCGCCTTGGCTGCAGTCGCCCGGCCTAACCGATGCGTGCGCACGAAGGAGCCGCGAGGACGAGATCGACGCTGCCATCACCGCGTGGACCTCCGCCCAGTCGGCTACCGAAATCGAAGCACGGCTGCTCCTCGCAGGCATCCCTGCCGCACGCGTTCGGGGCATATCTGACGTGCTCGCCTGCCCCCAACTAGCCGCTACCGGCTACCTGGCGCTGGCGGCTCAGCCTGAAGGGATAGCACCCGCGCCCACTCCAGGCATCATCGCCAACCTGAAGCGCACACCCGGCCGCATTCGCATGCCCGCGGCCGGCCATGGGGAACACAGCAGCTCGATCCTCGGGAGGCTTCTCGGTCTTGACGCAACAAGCCTGAGCGACCTCGAAGCTCGGGGCATCATCGGCGCCGGGCCACCTCCCGCGTGATCCTATAAATCCGACCCGAACTCATACCTACGGAGAGTGACATGGAATACCGCGACATCATCTTCGAACCCGGCGCCGTGGCGCGCCTCATCCTCAACCGCCCGCGCTACCACAACGCCCAGCCGCCGCGCATGGTCGAGGAGATGGATCACGCCTTCGGCCGCGCGGTGGCCGATCCACAAACGCGCGTCGTCGTCCTTTCGGGTGCCGGCGCCCATTTTTCAGCGGGTCACGACCTCGGCACGCCAGATTCGGTTACAGACCGCGAAGAGCGTGGCCTTACCCGTGAGCCGGAGTCGCGATACAAGAGTGCCCGTGCCTACTGGTACGAAGCCTCGATGCGCTGGCGCAACCTACCAATCCCGACGATCGCTATGGTGCACGGCTACTGCATCTACGGTGGTTGGATCTTCGCCTCTTCGATGGACTTCGTCTTCGCGGCTGATAACGCGCTCTTTCTACCGTCCCACACTCAGTATTTCACCGCGCCGTGGGATCTCGGCGCTCGACGCGCCAAAGAGATCCTCTACGAGGGACGGTTTATCACCGCCCAGGAGGCGCACGAGTACGGCTTCGTGAACCGCTTGTTCTCGGCGGATGAACTCGAGCGCGAAACGCTGGCCTACGCCGAACGGGTGGCCGAGAATCCGCGTTTTGGGAATCGCCAGGTGAAGTTCTCGATCAACAACCAGCAGGATGGCATGGGGTTCACGACGTTCGCCGACTCGGCGTACCAGACCTATTTCATCAACTCCATCGTCCGCGACGACCCGCTCGTCGGGCCGAACGGAGAGCGTCGTATGGCCGGAGTCGCGCACGCTAAGGAGCTGCTCAAGCGCGGAACGCCACCGACGCCGCTCGCCGATCCCGCCTGAGTCGAGGAGCGGTTCGGCTCGCTCGCGGAATGGAGACACAAACAGACCCCTAGCGTGGCTTCCTCGGGACGCGTGAGCGACCTGCAACCCGAACCGTCGGCGAGTACGAAGTAGACTAGACCTCCACGATGACCAAATAGTGTCAGCAAGCTCGGTCGGTCCGGCGCGCACCTCGCGGGCTCCTCCGGAAATTTGGCCGACGCCAAGGTCGGTCGCCGCGGCCAAGGGGACGAACCAGCCCACCGAGCGGCTGATCTTCTAGCCAGCGCACTTCCTCGCAGACCGTCGTAGTCGCTCAGCAGACTGGCCTAGAATGCGGCATCCGCTGAAGGAGAACTCGACACATGAGCTTGAGTCGCGCGAAAACGCCAACGATCCATCCTGGCCTTATCCAGCACGGCGAACAGCGGGCCGCGAGCGCCCAGAACCGCGCCGCCGACGCCATCACCTGGTTCGCGGGTTCGATGTGGTTCGTTTACCTCCACATCGCACTCTTCGGCTACTGGCTGCTGACGGACGGTATGCCCTTCGACGACCCTTTCCCTTACGGCCTGCTGACGATGATCGTCTCACTGGAGGCGATCTTCCTGAGCACGTTCGTCATGATCAGTCAGAACCGGGCCGATGGGCGCCGCCAGGTGCTGGCCGACCACCAGTGGCGGTTGGTTCAGGACGAAGGCCACCAGAACGAGGAGCTCCTTCTCATCTCGAAACAGCTCCTTGACCCGACACAGCAGGTGCACTCGCTGACCACGGAGGTCCACCAGGCGGTCAACGCCAACTCCGCTCCGCGATCCTGATCCTGAGACGTTCAAATAGCGAAGGCTCGCCGACATTCGTTCTTCGGCTCGTGGATCGACACGACGCGCTCAAAGTGTCGTGAGTTGTTGAAGAGCTCACGGACGATCCGAGGAGTTGGAATCGACCCGCCGAAAGTGGACGGCCCCTTCGACAGTTCAGACAGCGACGAAGGTGTTTAGTGGCCTCGCCGCCCCGCCAATCGGTGGCTCAATGGGGGTTGGGAATTTAGTAGTCCTAGACTTCGCCAATCAGCTGCGCTCGCAACGTCTCAGCGAGCCACCTTTCGAAACGTCCCTGCGTCCAGCCGCTTTGCGTCACCAACATGAAGTACAGACCGGGGTCTATGAAGAGCGCGAGGATATCCGCGGCTTCACTTTGATCCGCGGATTCGCGCAGGCCGGAGCGGGCCACCAGCATGGCGACGACATTGGCCGCACCGACGTGACGTTGGCGCTGCACTTCTTGCCAGAGGGCCCGGGCTTCGGCGTCCGCCCCGGCCGCTCCGCGCACCGCTTCGTTGATCGCGGATACACGCGCATCGATCGCCGTCACCATCTCCGCGTAGAGCGAAAGCATACGACCGGGGTCGGGTTCCTCGCGCACAACCTGCGCCCAGGGCCGGTCGGGGAGCGGGATCGGCTCGTTGTCGCCGACGATTGCGACATCGTAGGCAGCCTTGAGGAGCGCAGCCTTGCCGCCCACGGCCGTGAACACGGTTGCGCGGCTCACGCCAGCCGCCGCCGCGATCGCATCGATCGACGTGGCTGCGTAGCCGTCTCGAACAAAGAGCTCCGACGCATCGTGAACGGCTTCTCGAGGAAGCTCACACCCTCGTCCAGCACGCCCTGGCGGGCAATGATGTCGGCCGTGTAACCGGACACGAACAGGCACTTGAGGTTCGGGTGGCGGGATTGGAGCTCGTCGGCCAGTTCCCGGCCGTTCATCTCGGGCATGAACAGTGGCTCGCCGGGTTCACTGGCGTTTAAGCTTCCCTGGGCAGCGACACGATCACTTGAGAGGCGAGAAGTCCGTCGGTCGCAGAATGCGGTTCTCAATATGATGCACGAGAGGGCCGTCCTTCTCCGACTCGGCAGCGGCGGTGCGCCAGTCCGGGTCCAAGGCGAACGCTGCCCAGGCGGCGTCCCTCTGACCGAGGTCTTGGAACCCAAGGATGTAGACCAGTTCGTCGCTCCGGCCACCGATGGAGTTCGTCCAGTAACCGACGTTACTGATCCCGTGCTTCTCGAAGAGTTTGCAGGTGTGATCGCGAAAGCGCTTCTGTAGTGCGCCCATCTTGCCTGGGTGTGGGTAATAGCTTCGGAGTTCGTAGATCATGCGTGATCTCCTTTCGACCCAGGACGGATTCTACTTGAAGAAGGCGGTTGCTGAGGCGCCGCAAGCACTTGCGAGTACCCGAACTGAGACGTTTACCAACAGCACGCGGAGCAATCCAAAAGTCCGCTCAGACCACTTTCTCAACTGCTGTCTACCAAATAGGCAGGCGCTTAGAGCTGCCTCTGCAGCGGGAGCTCACGGACTCGCTTCGTAGTGAGGTCGTGGAGGGCGTTAGCGATAGCTGGGGCGATGGGCACGATGCCCGGTTCCCCCGCACCGGTCGAGGGGTTCTCGGCTGCGCCGCAAATCGCCACTTCGATGTTCGGCGTCTGGTTGATGCGTGGCACACGATAGCGGGCGAAGTTCGCGTTCAACAGCCGGCCGCGTTCGAACTCCGCAGCCTCAAAGAGCGCCGAGCCAAGCCCCATGACGATGGCGCCCTCGACCTGGTTGCGAACCCCCTCCGGATTGAACACCAGGCCACAGTCCACGGCGGCGCTCACGCGGCTGACGACGATCTCCTTGCCCTGCACCTCGATGGCGACGCATTCTGCCGCGTACGAGCCCACATCTAGTCCGATCGCCACGCCTACGCCACGGCCGGACGGCGCAGCGGCGGTCTTCCATCCAAATTGCGATGCGGCGGTCTCGAGCACGCGTCGGTAACGCGGTTCGGCGAGGTTGCGGAGCCTGAATTCAACCGGGTCGATGCCCAGGGCAGAGGCGATCTCATCGACATGCGACTCGCGAGCAAAGTGATTCACGGCGCAGCCCAGCGAACGGTAGGAGCCCGGACGGAGCGGCGCGGGACCGGAACTCACGGTCACTCGAACGTCGTCCACCAGGTAGGGCGTCTCCGAACCTCGCTGCCCGATCATCGGCCGGTCGGCTGTCGTGTGAACCGCATCGTACTCCCAGGCGGTGATTCTCCCATGACTGTCGAACCCGCTGCGAATCGTGATCAACGCCGCCGGACGGAAAGTCGACCAGGTCATCTCCTCAGCTCGCGTATACGCGACCCGTACCGGGCGGCCGGCCGCTCGCGCCAGCAGCGCGGCCTCCATTGCCGGTCGGTAGATGCTCTTGCCTCCGAATCCGCCACCGATCTCCGGAACGATGACGCGGATGCGAGCCTCGTCGATCCCGCACACCTGAGCCAGCTCCGACCGGATACCGAACGGGCGCTGCGTTCCCGCCCAGACGGTGAGCGATCCGTCATTCCATTCAGCCACCGCAGCACGGGGTTCCATCGGCGCAACCGGGATATACGGCACGTAGTAAGTGGCTTCGAGCCGGTGCTCAGCGCGCTCAAGGGCGCGCCCCACGTCTCCCGCATCCTGCGTGACCACAGGTTCGCGACGCTCCAGGGCGAGCCGCGCCGGGAGGTCCCACTGAGAGACCGCTCCTTCCGGTTCGCTCCACGTCGCGACAAGCATGTCGTGGGCCACGTCGGCCTGTTGATCGGATTCGGCCAGCACCGCTACCAGCGAATCGGTGGTTACTACGCTCGCGACGCCGGGCATTCGGGCGGCGATCGTGTCATCGACAGCGAGGAGCTTCGCGCCATAGGCCGGGGGTCGTAGGACCCGGGCGTAGAGCATCCCGGGCACCATGATGTCCTGGGCGTACTTGGCCATCCCGGTCACCCGCTCGATAGCATCCACACGCCCGGTCGCGGTGCCCATGACCGTGAATTCGGCGGGAGTCCGCAGCACCTGGTGGTCGCCGATCTGGCGAACCACGTGTTGCCCTGCCACAAGCTCGCCGAAACTTACCGAGCGCGCCGGGTCGGAGGATGAACATACGCTGCCACCGGCGCAGAACAGCTGGTCCTGAGGCAGGTCAAGCCTCGCCGTAGCCAGCTCGATGAGCGCTTCCCGAGCGGCAGCCGCTGCGCGCCGCACCTGGACGCCGGTGTATCGGGTCGACTGGCTGCCAAAGGTCCCGATGTCCCACGGCACCCGCGCTGTGTCGCCCAGCACCACGCGAACGGCCGAGGCTTCGAGAGAGAGCTCCTCGGCTGCGGCCATAGCCAGGCCCCAGCGAATGCCCTGGCCGTACTCCACCTTCCCGGCGAAGACCGTCACGGCCCCACTTGGATCAACAGAAAGCCAGCACGCGGGGCCGTAGTCCGGCGTCACACTGCCGTAGGCCTGCCGTGCGTAGCCGGTGGAAGGCAGAGGAAGCCCGAGCGCAGATGCCCCGAAGATGTTCAGGCCCTCGCCTGCTGCGTTCATTGGCGTTGCCCGCTGGCGCGAAGAACCGCCCGTTCAATCCGCTGGTAGGCGCCGCACCGGCACATGTTCTCGCTCAAGGCCTCGCGGATCTGGCCTGAGTCTGGCGTGGGAACACGGTTGAGGAGCGCCACCGAGGACATGATGAAGCCCGGGATGCAGTACCCGCACTGCATAGCCGTTTCCTCGATGAA
>JBDTVB010000111.1:0-6326 GCA_040007415.1 Anaerolineaceae bacterium | reverse complement strand
TCTCTGCCACTGTCGCGCTCGCAGGCACCACCACCGTGAGATCCGCCGCCTCGTGGTGGATCTCCCCGCCGAAAGCGGCGGTAAGGTCCACCACCGCGAAGGACCCAGCTGGCGCATTCCCGAGTTCAAGCCGCGTCCGTCCACCCATGGGCAACAATGTGCCTCCATCCCTCACCCGGAGGAGCGTCGCCAGCTCCTCAACCGTCTCGGGACGATACGCGGCGATCGGACGCGTCCCGGCGACGCCCGGCACGGAGGCATCGTCAGACATACGCATCTGGCCCGGCTGCGCGCACCGCGGCGCTGTGGTTAGCCATCTCCCCGCAGCCGGTGCCTGCCGGCAGAAGCTTGCAAGGGTTGAAGTCACCGTCGTTACCAAACACAGGACGCAGGAGCGCCATGTTTTCGAGGTCCACGGGCGAATACAGCCACGGCATGAACTGTTGCTTTTCGAATCCGATCCCGTGCTCGCCTGAGAGCGCGCCCCCGGCATCGACACAGGCACGCATCATTTCCGCGCCCGCCTTCAGCACCGTTTCGTGCGCTCCCGGCACGCGGTCATCGAAGAGAAGCAGTGGATGCAGATTGCCATCGCCCGCGTGGAAGACATTTGCCACCGGCAGCGCGTACCGCTTGCTGATCGCGTTCACCTCCGCCATCACCTGCACCAGCTTAGAGCGCGGAACGACGCCATCGAGAATGTAGTAGTTCGGCATGATCCGCCCAAGTGACCCGATGGCGCCCTTGCGCCCCTTCCACAGCAACTCCCGCTCGACCGCGTCCGTCGCCAGCCGTACCTCGCTCGCACCGAATGCGAAACACTCCGCCCGCGCGCGAACCACCTGGCCCTGGACCTCCTCTTCAATCCCATCGAGTTCGACGAGGAGGACTGCTCCGGCGTCGGGAGGGTAGCCGCACTGCAAGCCCGCCTCAGCCGCCTGCAGTGTCAAGCGGTCCATCATTTCCATTGCCGCCGGAACCATCCCCGCTGAAATGATCGAAGAGACCGCAAGGCTTGCCTGCTCCACTGAATCAAAAATCGCCAGGAGCGTGGCGACCGTCTCCGGCATTGGGGTGAGCCGAATCACGATCTTCGTCGCTACGCCAAGCGTACCCTCGGAACCAATGAACGCACCCCTCAGGTCATAGCCGAACGCGTCCGGGACGCGACCGCCAAGCCAGACAATGTCACCGGCCGCCGTCACCACCTCCATCCCGAGGACATGGTTCGTTGTCACCCCAAGCGCCAGGCAGTGCGGCCCGCCCGCGTTCTCGGCCACGTTCCCACCGATGGTGCACGCCTTCTGACTGCTCGGATCGGGAGCGTAGAAAAGACCGAGATGCGCCACCGCTTCCGAAAGCTGGATGTTCGGCACGCCAGGCTCAACCACGGCGATGCGGTTCACTCCGTCGATCTCCAGGATGCGTCGCATGCGTGCGGTGGCGATCACCACCCCCCGACGATGCGGAACTGAGCCCCCACTCAGCCCCGTACCTGCCCCGCGCGGCGTCACAGGCAGCTTGAGTTGGTTGCAGAGTCGTACAATCCGCGCAGTCTCATCCGCCCCATCCGGAAACACGACGGCATGCGGTTGCTGCGATTCCACCGTGCCGTCGAACTCGTAAACGATCAGGTCTTCCCGCTGCCACAGCACGTTTCGTTCGCCGACGATCTCCGTCAGCCCCGCAATCAGTTCACGACGCGTCGGCATCAGCAGACTCAGCCATCTGGCACCCGCGGCACAGCCCGAAAATAGCGAAATGCGTGAGGTCCGGAGCGAACCCAAAGTCCTCACCGATGCGTGATTCCAATCCCTGCAGGTACTCGTGCGGGACTTCAACCACGTGGCTGCAGCTCGAGCAGATCAGGTGGTGGTGCGGCTGCTCTGGTGCCCATTCAAACACCGCGTCCCCGGAGCCCATGTCCGTAGAAGTCGCAAGGCGCATCCGCTTGAGCACATCCAGGGTGCGATAGACCGTGCTTATGTCGACAAATGGATAGACCGCCCGCACCTGATCGGTAATCTGGGTCGCGGTCGCGTGGCCTTCTCCGTGACGCAACGCACGGACGATCATCAGCCGCTGCGGAGTCATCTTGTGGCCTGCACGGCGCAGAAGGTCCGCAGTTTCGTCTTCGCAACTCATCAACCCCAGTCTACACGTGCCGCTCTTCTGCCGGCGGCGCGGCCGTCCTCATACGCAGATCCTCGCGGAAGATGCTGTTCAAATCAGCCGGGGGACGGGTCGCAAGGAAGCCATCAAACGTCCCCGATTGGGCGAGCTGCGTTGCAGCCTGCACAAACCCCGCCCACGCTACCATCGCTAGCCCGCCGCCGACGCTGATCCGTCGCACTCCCAGCCCCGCGAGGCCCTCTACCGTCAACGGACTGGCCGATCCGACCAGCACGTTCACAGGCTTCGGCGCAACGGCAGCCACGACTGCGCTGATCTGTTCGGGAGTGCGAATGCCGGGTGCGTAAAGGCAATCGGCGCCGGCTTCGCTGTACGCCTTGAGGCGCGTGATCGCATCATCCAGGTCAGGCTTCCCTACGAAGAAGCACTCCGCGCGGCCCGTGAGGAGCACCCCTCCGCCAGCTGCGTCGATCGCCTTGCGCGCCGCCCGCACGCGCGCGGTGGCGAGCGCGATATCGTAGAGAGGGTTCGCCGGGTCGCCTGTCGAGTCCTCGATTGAGAGTCCCGCAACGCCTGTGGCCACGCAGAGCCGGACGCTCTCAGCGACCCCTTCAGGCTCGATAGCGTAGCCACCTTCGAAGTCCGCGTTCACCGGAAGTTCCGTCGATTCCACGATCGTCCGGATGTGGTTGAGCATCATCTCGCGCGGGACACCACCGTCGGGACGCCCCTGCGAGAACGCGAATCCCGCGCTCGTGGTTGCCAACGCAGAGAACCCGAGATGCTGGAGGAAGCGTGTAGTCCCGACATCCCATGGGTTGGGGATGACGAAGCACCCAGACTGATGCAGGGAGCGGAATCTCTGGCGCTTCTCAACGGTGGAACTCATGTCATATCTCCTCAGCTGGCGTTGAGCCAGCGGAGGTCACGCTACCGAGTGCGCCGGAACCGGCAAGATCCACCAGGCACTCTTGGCGAGAGCCACATGACGGAAGGATCCGTACTTGGCCGCCCTACCAGATGCCCAGCGCCATCCGCACATCTTCGCTCGCCATCGTCCGGGGGTCCCAAGGCGGGTTCCAGACGATCTGCACATCGACGTCCTTCACCGCCGGAAACTCCTTCAGCTTCGCATACACCTCGCCGCGAATCACTGGGCCTAGCGGGCAACCCGGGCTCGTGAGCGTCATCGTTACCAGGACGTCACCGTTCGCATCCGGCTCAATGTCGTAGACCAACCCGAGCTCGACAATGCTCATGTTGATCTCCGGATCCTTCACCTCGGCGAGTCGAGTCATCAGTTCTTCGCGGTCCGGCATTACCTGCTTGGTCTCAGTAGCTTCAGTCACGGTTAGTTCCTCTCAGGCACCGTTCGGCGGTGCATTGAGCCCTTGCTGGAGAACGTTCCAGCAGAGCAGTGCGCATTTCACGCGGACCGGGAGGCGAGCCACCCCTTCCAGCGCTTCAAGGTCTCCCAGGTTCGGGTTCGGTTCTTCGCCGTCCAAGAGCATCGCCCGCACCTCTCCAAGGACACTTATCGCCTCAGTTGTCGTCTTGCCTTTGATCCGCTCCGTAAGCATGGAAGCGCTTGCCAGGCTGATGGCGCAGCCCTGGCCAGAGAACGCGACATCTTCGATCATGTGATCGTTGATCAGCAGTTCCAGTGTTACTTCGTCTCCACAAACGGGGTTGACGCCTTCCGCCGTGCGCGTCGCCTCAGCGAGGCTGCCGCGATTCCGGGGACGCCGGTAGTGGTCCAAAATCACCTCGCGGTAGAGGTCGTCAAACTGAGGTTCGGGCAGCGTCATTCGAGAACACCTTGATCGTGTGGCGAAGTGCTGCGATCAGCACCTCGACGTCACGTTCGTCATTGTAGATGTAGAAGCTCGCGCGGTTCGTCGCCGGTACGTTCAGGCGGCGCATCAGCAGTTGAGCGCAATGGTGGCCGGCGCGAATCGCCACCCCGTACGAATCCACCACGGTACTCACGTCGTGCGGGTGTACGCCGTCAACTGTGAAGCTGACGGCCCCGCCGCGCCGCTCAACATCGTGCGGCCCATGGATACGCACGCCCGGCAACCGTTCCAACTGATCGATCGCGTGGGCAGTGATCGCCTTCTCATGCTCCCGGACAGTATCCATTCCCAGCTCACCGAGGTAGTCCAGGGCCGCCCCGAATGCGATCACGTCAGCAATGTTCGGTGTTCCCGCCTCGAACTTGTGCGGCACATCGGCCCACGTCGATGTTTCAGGCTTAACCACCGAGATCATCTCGCCGCCCCCCAGGAACGGCTCCATCTCCTCCAGCAGCCCGGGCTTCGCCCAGAGCACGCCAACCCCGGTGGGCCCAAGCATCTTGTGCGCGGAGAACGCGAAAAAATCACAGCCCATCTCGCCGACGTTGAGCGGCAAGTGTGGCGCGCTCTGGGCGCCGTCAACAAGCATCAGCGCCCCCACCGCGTGCGCGATTCCCGCAATCTCGGCCACCGGGTTGATCGTCCCCAGCACGTTCGACATGTGGACTATGCTCACGAGCTTTGTCTTTGCCGTCACCAGACTGCGCAGCGAATCAAGGTCGAGAGTGCCGTCGTCGCAGACCTCGGCGTAGCGCAAGGTCGCGCCAACGCGCTTCGCCAGCATCTGCCACGGCACGATGTTCGAATGGTGCTCCATCACGGACAGCACCACTTCGTCGCCCTCGCCGACGTGCGCATCACCCCAGGCGCGCGCCACCAGGTTGATCGACTCGGTGGTGTTGCGCGTGAACACAACGTCCGCCGGGTTGCTCGCACCGATATGGCCCGCGACCTTGGCTCGCACACCCTCGTATTGCCCGGTCGCACGGACGGCAAGCGTATGGATGCCACGGTGGATGTTTGCGTTCGAAGTCTCGTAGTACCGCACAAGCGCGTCGATCACCTGGCGCGGTTTCTGCGTCGTTGCCGCGTTGTCGAGGTAGACCAGGCGGCGCCCATTCACCTCCTGTTGGAGGATCGGGAAATCGCCCTGGATGCGAACGGCGTCAAGCGACGCCAGCTCCGTCACGACACGTCCACCTCGACCGCGCCGGCCTTCACCCGCGTGGGGTACGTACGTATTGGACGGACGGCAGGGAGGGCCAGCACTTTGCCAGTGCGCACATCAAACCTCGCTCCGTGGCGCGGGCACTCGATCGAAAAGCCCTCAAGTACTCCCTGGTCCAGCGACCCGCCGTCGTGCGTACAGATGTCATCGATCGCGTGAAAGCCTTCGCCGGTGTTGCAGAGCGCAATCCGCCGACCGCCGGCTTCGACGACCTTCGCGGTGCCGACCGCGAGATCCTTCGCCTTGGCAACTTTCGCCCAGGGCATTAGCGGCTCTCCAGCTTCCCATCCAGGATTTCGATGAACTCTTCCCGGAGCTTCTCGTCCTTGACCCGGGCCAGCACCTGCCCAAGGAACGCGCGAACGAGCAGCGCCTCGGCAGCGGCGTGCGGTATTCCACGGGTCTGCAGGTAGTAGAGCTGCTCCTCGTCCACGGGGCCAGCCGTGGCACCGTGTGAGGCGCGAATGATGTCGTTCGTGAGGATCTCGAGAACCGGGTCGCTGTCCGCCTTTGCAGTCTTGCTCAGCAGCAGGTTGCGGTTCTCCTGGTTGGCATCGCCGTTGTGTGCGCCAAGGCCGATACGGGTGAGACCGTAGTAGACGCTTCGCGCGTGGTCCGCCAACGCGGCTTTGTACATCAGGTCGCTGCGCGTATCCGCGCCGATATGGTCCTGTAGGGTGAAGAAGTCCGCATGCTGCGAGGCATTGCCGTACGTTACCGCCAGCAATTCGCTGGAAGAACCGCGCCCTTCGAGCGAGCACTCGATGTGGCCCTTCACCACCTGGCCGCCAGTCACGAGGTTGAGGTTCCAATACGCCGAGTCGCGATCCGTGACGAGTCGCTGATCCGAAAACACCTGGGTCTTCGCCCCCCAGCGGTGCAACGTCACGTAACGCACCTCCGAGGCTGGGCCAGGAATCACTTCAACCACCGGCAGGATAACGATGTCGCCATCACCCGAACGGCAGTCTTCGACCACCGTCGCGCGGCTGTTGGCACCCGTCACGATCAGCGTATGAGGCGTGCCCAACTGCTTTGCCTTCGAAAACTCACGGCCGATCCGAACCGTCTCCACAGCTTCCGTGTTCGCAGCCACGTCCACCACCACC
>JBDTVB010000110.1:0-6331 GCA_040007415.1 Anaerolineaceae bacterium | reverse complement strand
CCACAACGAGTGCGAAGTTCCCGCTCATTTTCCGTCGCGCCTACAAGGCTGGCGGGCTTGACGGCTACAACACGTGGGTCAGCGTCGCCGTTGCGAATGGTGGCACTGCGAACGTCACGATCACATCCATCAACGACACTTCGAACGGCGTGGCCGGCTGCAACGCTGCCGCTACTTACACCGCCACGAAGCAGATTGTGGGCTCGTTCGTCTTCTACCAGAACTTGGACGCCCCGTCCGAAAACGGTTTCGGTGCAACCCCAACTTGTTTCTGGGGCGGCATGGTGATCACCAGTGACACCCCCATCATCGCCATCGCAGACGCCACCAACGACCTTGCGCCGGGCGACAACGACGGTCTCTACAACGCGTTTAGCAACTAGCCAAACGCCATTCAGGTCAATGCGAAAGAGGCGCCGGAAACGGCGCCTCTTTCGTGCGCGGCGCGGTCTCGTAGCCAGCGGCTGACGTAGGATGGCTCGGATGTCGATCGCCTACGGCGGGATCATTGCCTTCCTCTTTCGCGGAATGAACCTCGTGATTGCGTTAACGACCGTCGTGCTCACTTCCCGCGTGCTGTCGTCAGCCGACTACGGTCTCTTCGGCCTCGCGTTGAGCGTTGTCGGGTTCGTGAGCGCCATGACCGGTGGGCTGGCGGCGGCCACGGCCTACCAGATCTCCAACCAGCGGCGCCAGGCGGCGGTCGTGGTTCTTAACTCCGGGACCCTTGCTCTGGCCTTAGGGGCGCTCGCAGTTGCCGCCGGAATGTTGGTTGGCTCCATGCTCAGCGGCGAGGTCAGCCGGGTCGCCCTCGCCGTGGCGATCAGTGCCGCCGCCTTGATCGCCAATAGCGTCATCGCCGGCATGTTCCTCGGTCGAGAGTCTTTCATCCGCTACAACCTCACCCTCGTCGGGCCGCCACTAGCCGCTCTCGCGGCCATTGCCGTGACGTTCTTCCTGCTCGATCGGCAGACGCCCGAGGCGGCTCTTGGTGCGTACGCAACAGGTCAGGGACTCTCTCTTGGCGCCATGCTTCTTTTGGGACGCAGTTCCCTCAGCGGTGGAGTGAGGTTTGAAGGCAGCCTCGCTCGATCGGTCCTCCGCTTCACCCTGCTCGCCGGCATCTCCAGCGGTATTTCGTTCCTCAACTACCGCGCGGACCTTTTCATCGTCGATTACTTCGAGGGCAAAGTGGGCGTCGGACCGTACTTGCTCGCCGTCTACATTGCGGAGTCGGTCTGGCAGGTGAGTGGCTCACTCGCGCTCGCCACGTACGCGCGCGTCGGTTCGCTTTCGCGCCCTGAAGCGGCGCAGCTCACGGCCCGCGTCATGCGCCACACCGTCGTCCTGCTTGGAGCAGTCTGCGCGATGCTCTTCATCGCCGCTGACGTTATTGAGGCGGCGCTGGGGGGCGAAAAGTACGCTGGCGTGGCCAGCGCCTTGCGATACCTGTTACCCGGTGTGCTGGTGTACGGCCTTGCACAGTCCTTTTCCGGGTTCTACACGTATCAGCGAGGTTTGCCGTGGGTTGCAGCCTTAGTCGCCGGCACTGGCCTGCTCCTGGACATCGCGCTCGCCATCATTCTCGTGCCGCGCATGGGCATCGACGGTGCGGCCCTGGCCAGCGCCATTGCCTACAGTACGGCGATCACCGCCGGGCTCGTCGTGTTCGTGCGAAGGGAGCACCTTGCCGCCCAGCAGGTCTTCCGCTTTGGGCGTGCCGAGTTCGAGGACTATCGCGGGTTGTTCGACCGGCTACGGAGTGTTGTGGTGCGCTAAGGGCAACGCTTCTTGGCGGGTGGCCGTTGACCCACCAGCGCTCGGGAGAGGTATCGGCAACCCGGTCTCAGGGTCTTGTAGGACCATCATCGGCACCCGGAAGACCCGTTCCAGTGCCCTTGGTTCAAACACCTCCCGTGGCGGTCCGTCGAACTCCACCTGGCCATCCCGAATGGCAATGACGCGGTCCGCATGGCGCGCCGCGAGGAACAGGTCGTGCAGCACCGCGACCACCGTCATCCCCTCGCGATTGAGCTCGCGCAGCAGCATCATGATTTCGACCTGGTGGGCAAGATCGAGGAAGCTCGTCGGCTCATCCAGCAGCAGGACCTTCGGTTGCTGCGCAAGAGCGAGCGCAATCCACGCACGCCGACGCTCTCCCCCGGAGAGGCTTCCTAGCGGACGTTCAGCGAATGAGCGCACGTTCGCCGCGTTCATTGCCCACTCCACCGCCTCGATGTCCGGCCGGGTCGCGCGCTGGAGGATGCCCTGGTGCGGATAGCGCCCCCGCCATGTGAGCTCCCGCACTGTGAGGTCGGCCCCGCCCTCAGGGGATTGGGGAAGGATAGCCAGCAACCTTGCCACTTCTCGCGTCCGGAGCGAGCGAATGTCCGTTTCGCCCAGGAGTACGCGGCCCGATTCTGGCTTCTGTAGACGCGCCATCCCTCGTAGCAGCGTGCTCTTACCACTCCCGTTCGGCCCCACAATCGCCACCATCTGGCCAGCCTCGATTTCGAGCGACACGTCCTTCACTACATGCCGGCCCGCGTAGCCGAGGCAAAGATGCTCGATGGTGAGTTTCATCCGCGGAACTTCACGAGATAAAGCAGGAACGGCGCGCCTACTGCGGCTGTGAAGATCCCCATCGGGATCTCCGAAGGCGCAATCACGAGTCGCGCTACTAGGTCCGCCGCAGTCACGAGCAGCGCGCCGTAGAGCGCAGAAACCGGCACCAGGTAGCGGTTATCCGAGCCGACGGTGAAACGGGCCAGGTGTGGGCAGACGAGTCCAACAAAGCCCACCAGCCCAGCGATGGAGACCGCCGCTGCCGTGAGTACGCCGCAGACCGCCAGAATGGCCAACCGGGTGCGGTCCGTGAGCACGCCCAGGCCGGCGGCCACGTCATCGCCCAGCGCGAGTGCGTTGAGTCGGCCGGAAAGCAAGAACGCCACCAGCAGGCCGGGGACGATGTACGGCACCGCGGCGTCGAAATCTCGCCATTCAGAGCCGTAGAGGCCCCCGGCAAGGAATCCCAGGCTGGTCTGCAAGAACGTTCGAGAACTGGAGAGTAGGGCCACAATCAGCGCGCCGAAGAACGCCGACAACGCAACTCCGGCCAGCGCCAGCCGCACCGGGGAAACCGCGCCGCGCCAGGCGATGAAGAACAGCACTCCGGCGCCGAACAGACCCCCGCCGACGCAGCTCATCGCGATTCCCCATTGCGGCACCTGCGGATCGATCACGATGACCACCGCGCTCGCCAGCCCGGCGGCGGCCGTGATCCCGAGGATCGTCGGATCGGCAAGGGGGTTGCGCGTCACCCCCTGGAGGAGGCTGCCAGAGACCGCCAGGGCGGCGCCCACCAGCATTCCATCGATCAACCGCGGATAGCGAATCTTCCACACGACGTTACGCGCGAACAGGTCGGAGTCCGATGTCAGACCGCTTAGGACCTCGCCTGGGCTGAGATGCACCGCCCCGTACATCAGGCTGAGGAAGCTAAGCACGCCGAGAGTGAGCACGGCCAGGCCAAGGATCACTGCTCGCCGCGGACGGCCCCTCATC
Source organism: Anaerolineaceae bacterium (assembly GCA_040007415.1). Lineage (GTDB taxonomy): Bacteria > Chloroflexota > Dehalococcoidia > Tepidiformales > Tepidiformaceae > PNKC01. The sequence continues at coordinate 2,767 of JBDTVB010000110.1, read as the reverse complement.
CCGCCACGCCGTACCAAGGCGGCGGGTTCCGCAAATTGAGGGGCTGCCATTTCTGACATCCTAACGCCGCCTTTCTTAGCTGCCCGTCACAGCAGCCGTGATCGCCTTGAATGCGTCGACAATTCGGGGGCCGGGGGCCTGCAGGAAGAGCTCAAGATTCAGCTCGATGACCTTTTTCCCCGTCACAGCCTTGAGACCCTTGAAAGGCGGGATCTGAGGTACCAGCGTGCTCAACCGTGGGGCCGGAGCTGGAGCCGGAGTAATCGTGAAGATGAAGTCCGGGTTGTACTCGATCAACTTCTCTGGCGCGAGGGTGGTGTACCCCGGGAATGGACCCGCGTCCGGCTGGCTGGCCGCCGGGTTCTTGATGCCCAGTTGGTTCAGCACGTCGCCCGCATAACTGCCCGGCTTCGCCGCGTACAGCGTCTGGTCACGGTCCGCGATCAGGGCAACCGCCGACACGCTCTTGCTTCCAACCGCCGCCTTGGCGTCGTCACGCGCCTTCGTGATGCTGGCCGAAAGCGTCTTTGTGACTTCGGCGGAGTCGAATACTTTGCCCATCAGCGCCAGGCCATCGAGAACCTTCTGGTAGCTGTCAGCGCCCGCGAAAATCACGGGAATGCCGAGGTCTTCCAGCGGCTTCTTCAACTGGGGCTGCGCATGGATGATCGAGTCAGCGACGATCAGGTCTGGCTTGAGCGCGAGTATCTGCTCGAAGTTCGGCTGGTACGCCGTGCCAACCTCTTTCGCCGCCTTTGCCGCTTCCGGGAAATCGACCGATCCGCTACGGCCGACGATTGTGCCGCCAGCCGCGTAGACGAATTCCACAGCTGTGGGGCTAAGTGCCACTACGACCTTCGGCTTCGCCTTGATCTCCACCGTGCGGCCCAACAGGTCAGTTACCGTAACCGGGTAGGCCGCTTTCACGGTCGGTGTGCCCGCGGCGTTGGAGGCAGTCGGAGACGCGGTGGCGGAAGTACCGTCGTCGTCACCCCCGCACCCGGCTGCAAGAAGCGAACCCATCGCGAGGATCAAGAAAAGGAGTGGCAGAGAGCGGAGACGTTTCAAAGTTATCAATCCTGTCGTAAGCTAATAAACTCGCGCCAAACTTTGCGAGCTTTGCGATAGTATACTGCAGATCAACCGGTGCACGTCCAGCGACCGTCCGCGGCTCTCGCCCGCGCACTGCCGACACAGGGGAGAATCCATGAAAGACGCCGTCTACTACATTCCCATCCTCACCACTGTGCTTTCGCTCTACTTCGCGTGGGTGGTATTCCGCCGCTACCGCAGTCGCGAGCGGGCGCCGCACCTGCTCTGGTGGGCCTCTGGCATCCTTCTCTTTGGTGTCGGCACGTTCATGGAAGGCTTCACTGCCCTCTTCGGGTGGAACGAGGTGGTCTTTCGGTCGTGGTACATCTCAGGAGCACTGCTCGGCGGCGCACCGCTCGCCCAGGGCACGGTCTATCTGCTTATGAGCCGCCGAACCGCCGATCGTATGAGCATCGGCCTCGTCATGTTCGTCACGGTCGCCGCTGTGCTCGTCTTGCTGACCCCGCTGAACGGCGCGGTGGCCAGCGACAGCAAACTTTCAGGTGACGTGATCGAATGGACTTGGGTGCGGGCATTCAGCCCGTTCATCAATACTTACGCCTTCATCTTCCTGGTCGGCGGCAGCGTATGAGCGGCAACATCCTGATCAGCATCGGGGCGCTCTTGCCGGGCATCGGCGGGAGCTTCACTCGCTTTGGCTACACGGAAGTGCTCTACGTCACCGAGTTCGTCGGCATCATCCTCATTTACGCAGGATACCGGCTGAGCGTGGTCGGCCGTCCGGCCCGCAAGGCCGCACCGGAACCCGCCGAGCCCGCTGTGCTTACCGCCTGAATCCCCGGTGCATGGCACCATGCGACAATCTGCGAGTTACTCAAGGAGTCTCCCGTGTCCACACCCAGCATCCCCAACGTTCCCGGCCAGCCCAAAGAGCTTGAGGGCGTTGAAAAGGCCCTCCTCGCTCTCTCTTACGGAGTCCACGTCATCGGTTCACGGGCGACAGACGGCTCGACGAACGCGATGCTCGCTGACTGGGTAATGCAAGTCTCCTTCAAACCCCGACTCGTAGCTGTCGCCATCGAAAACGACGCCCGAACGCTCCGCTACATCAAGCAGACGAACGTCTTTAGCGTGAACCTCCTGCACGAGAAGGACGGCCTCGAGATCGCCCGCAAAGTCGTAATGCCGGCCGAGGGCCGCAAGATCAAAGGCCGCTCGGAAGAGGCTGCAGCAACAGTCCACGATAAGCTCGCCGACATCCCGCATGGGCTCGCCTCAAACCTCTGTCCGGTCCTCGATCAATCACTCGGCTGGCTTATCTGCGACGTCGAGAAAATGACAGAGGCCGGTGACCACACGATTGTCATCGGGCGCGCCACCGATGGCGAAATCCTGCGCAGCGGCGAGATGCTGATCGAGCGCGAACTGGGCTGGGAGTACGGCGGTTAGGCCGGTTAGTTCTCCGCCACTGGCATTCGTCGAACGCCGGTGTGTGTCCTCACGGGCACGAATCCGCAGGCAAGTGCCGTGCGGTGCGACCGCACGTTGCTCGCCGCACAGAAGTACGTTGCGCTGAGTCCCTGCTCGTGGATCACCCGGCTCAGAATCGAAACAACGGCAAGGCCCAGGCCTTTGCCGCGGTGCCCGCGGACCACGTCGACGCCGATTTCGAGCAGCGCCTCGCCGTCATCGTAGGCGCCCGCCACCGCCATCG
>JBDTVB010000109.1:0-6350 GCA_040007415.1 Anaerolineaceae bacterium | reverse complement strand
ATGGGCATCGAGGTAGTGTAGCCATGCCAACCAAGGGAAAGCGCTACATCGAAGCCGCCGCCAAGGTCGATAAGGCCAAGCTCTACTCCGTGGACGAAGCGATCACGCTGGCCAAGGAGATTCACCCGGCGAAGTTCGACGAAACCGTCGAGCTGCACATCAAGACGGGACTGGACCCGCGCCATGCCGAGCAGCAGATCCGCGGCAGCACGGTGCTTCCGCACGGTCTCGGCAAGGTGCTCCGAGTCCTCGTGTTCACGGAAGGCGAACCCGCCAGCATCGCCCGCGACGCCGGCGCCGATTTCGTCGGCAGCGATGACTTGATCAAGCAGATCGAAGGCGGCTGGACCGATTTCGATGTGGCGATCGCCACCCGCGAGATGATGGGCAAGGTCGGTCGCCTGGGCCGCGTCCTCGGCCCTCGCGGTCTTATGCCTAACCCGCGCTCAGGCACAGTCGTTGCCGGTGAAGACATCGCCAAGACCGTTCAGGATGCCAAGCAAGGTCGCGTCGAGTTCCGTCTCGACCGCCTCGCCAACATCCACGTTCCGCTCGGGAAGGTCAGCTTCGACGACAGCAAAATTCGCGACAACATGGCCACGCTGATCGAAGCGATCAACGCCGCCAAGCCCAAGGAAGCCAAAGGCCAGTACATCCGCAGCGTCACCATGACGACAACGATGGGCCCCGGCATCCACCTGGACCTGCTCGGGGCGCTCGCGCTTCGCATGGTCTAGTTCGGCCAGGGATGACAAATTCACGAAAAGGGCTCTCCTGAGAGGGCCCTTTTTGTTCGCTCCCCGTCAGTTCCTTGGTAGTTCGTTTCGTCGCCGTATACTGCGGCTCTATGACAAACTCGGAGTCACCGACCAACGTCCGCGCTCGCCTTGAGCCAGCACTGGAGATCCTGCGCGCGAACAGCGAGCAGGCGGATCGAACCGCCTCGCTTCCCGCCGAGAACATTCAGGCGCTGTGCGCCGCCGGTGCGATGCGCTGGTCCCTGCCGCTGGCGCTGGGCGGTGATGAGCTGTCGTCCGTGGAGAAGGTGGACCTCTGGTCTGCGATGGGGGCGGCGGACCTCTGCACCATTTGGATCTTCGCGAACTACGACAGCCAACTCTGGGAACTCGGCAGCCGTGCCCACGAGCCGTTCCCGGGCGCCTTCGACCTCCTCAGAGGCGAGACGGCGTTCTGCGGGACGGTCGCACCGGTGCTCGGGAGCGTCATTGATGGCGATGCCGTGGTGATCAACGGGCGCTTTCCGTTCGCCACCGGCTGGAAGCAGGCGGGCTGGATGCGCTCCAACATCCTCCTTCCCGGACCGGCTCCGGAGGCCCCAGTCGGCGACGAGAGCAAGGTCCACCTGCGGATGGTCAACTTCCCCCTCGATCGTCCCGAAGTACGGGTCGAAGAGACGTGGGACGCCGTCGGTCTCCGCGCGTCGCAGACCGATACCGTGGTGGTCGACGGTCTGCGCGTGCCTCGCGCCCAGGCGATGCCGTATGTTTTTGACCCTGATCGTTTGAAGCCCGGCTTCGACGCCCGCTCTGCGTACTACGCTGAACCCGGTTGGGCGCTCTCTGTATCGCGCGTCGCGGTTTCGCTGGCAGGCTGCGGGATGACCGCGTTCGAGCGGGCGCGCGAATACGTCACCGGCGGCCGGGCCAATCAGACGGGCCAACCGGCCGCGCGTTTCCCGGCGGTGCGCGCCTGCATGACTGACGCCTACGCCGAGCTGTTCGTCGCCCTCGCTGCCATGCGCGGCGTCGCCAACGATTCTGACCAGCGGGTAGCCGACGGCCGCGCCTGGACGCCTGCCGATGAGGCCGGCATCTGGGCGAGCGGCATGGTCGCTACGCGGGCCGTGCTTCGCGCCGTCGACCAGATGTCGCTTGCGCTCGGCGCCACGCTCGCACAACGCAACCTCCCATTCGAGCGCTACTTCCGCGACATCCGTACCGGCGCCCTGCATCTTGGCGTGCATCCGAACCTGGTCAACGACCGGATCAACAGTTGGATGTTCCCGGGGATCCGTTAGCGGCCCGGTGCGCATATGAGATCCGCCGCCACCCACCGGGCGGGTCTCTGTGCTAGCCTCTGCGAGCATCCCTCCATGGAGGCCACGATGACTTATTCGATCGTCGCTCGAGACCCTGAAACGGGCGAGCTTGGAGTCGCCGTGCAGACCCATCAGCCCGCTGTCGGGGCGATTGTGCCATGGGTGAAGGCGCGTGTTGGCGCGGTCGCCACACAGTCGTTTGCGAACATCAACTTCGGGCCGCAGCTCCTCGCGTTGCTAGAGACGGGGTTGGACGCGAAGTCCGCCCTGACCGCCGTCATCGCCGGGGACAGCATGCCCGGCCGTCGGCAGTTGGCGGTGATCGCCGCGAACGGGGAATCGGCCACCCACACCGGCGGCGCCTGCATCCCGTTCGCCGGGCACCGCGCGGGCCAGAACTACAGCGTGCAGGCGAACATGATGCTCACGGATCGCGTCCCGGCGGCGATGGCGGCGGCCTTCGAAGTGAGCAGCGGTCCGCTCGCACTGCGCCTGCTGCGGACCCTGGAGGCTGCGCAATCCGAGGGTGGCGATATCCGCGGGATGCAGTCGTCGGCCATCCTCGTTCGCGCGCCCGGCTCACTTTCGTCCACTTGGGACCTGCGTATCGACAACGACGCAGAGCCTCTGCGAAAGCTTTCAGAGCTCGTCGATATCCGCCGCGCCGGAATTCTCCTCGTGCCGCCGCAGGACGGTTCGCGGCCAGACGTCGGCCAGATGTTCGCGCGCTACGAGGAGGCGATGCTGTTGGCGCCGTCCGATGAGCAGACCTTCTGGTTTGGTGTACGCGGGCTTTCCGCGGTGGGCGAAGTTGACCGCGCGTTGGCGGTGCTGGAGCCGCTCCTTGCCCGTGCTCCCGAGTGGCGAGAACTGCTCCACCGGCTCGAACTACCCGAGGCGGAAGCGCTGAAGGCTCGGGTTCCGCGCTGAGTTTCGGTCGTGGCTGCTTCAAGTAGAGAACGGTCAGCCCGTAAACAGCCCCCCATCAGGGAACAAGATCTCGCCCGTAAAGAAGCTCGATTCGTCGCTGGCGAGGAACAGCGCCGCGTTCGCGATGTCGACTGGCATACCCAGGCGGCCGATCGGGACGCTCGCCACCAGGCGCTTTAGCCGGCCCTCATCCGAGCGCACACTCTCCGTCATCGGCGTTTCGATGACGCCCGGACCAATGGCGTTGACCCGGATGTTGTTGCGCGCTACCTCCAGCGCAAGGACCTTCGTCAGCATCCACACGCCAGCTTTCGAGACGCAGTACTCGGCCGAACCGGCGAGCGGGACCTTCGCCGCCCCGGAGGCGATATTGACGATGGATCCGGGCCGGCCGCTGGCAATCATCCTCTGGGCGACCGCGCGGTCGGTCATCATCACGCCGGTCAGGTTCACCGCAAGGACCTTTTCCCAGTACTCCGTAGGCTTCGTCAGAACGGAGGGCCGATCGTGGTCGCGGCGCGCTTCGTGGGCGCCGGATCCGCTGACGTAGCGGGCGTGTGAGATTCCAGCGGCCGCTACCAGGGAGTCGATCTGGCCGAACACTCTGATCGCGGCCTCGGCCAGTGCCTCGCAATCGCCTTCGACGCTCGTGTCTGTGCGCACGAACGTGGCCTTCTGGCCAAGCGCTTTGACGAGCGCCACGGTTTCGGCGCCGCGCGCCTCGTCCAGGTCCGCGACCACGACATTCGCGCCCTCTTCGGCGAAGCGTTCCGCGCACGCGCGCCCGATGCCGCTCGCGCCACCCGTGATGACCGTGACTGTGCCTGCCAGCCGTCCTGCCATGGTGGTTCTCCCTCGTCTGTGATAGGCAGGATTCTACGAGGTGTTCCAGCGGTCCGGGCTTATGCCTGTTTCTGCAACTCCGGATAACGGCTCGACGAGGCCTTCATCCAGCGCAGGAGCATGCGCATCTCGGCGATTCGCTTCCCGCTGGCATCGTCCATCTGCGTTTCGAACCACATGTACTCGGTCTTCGGACTCTGCCCGACGGCGACGACGTGGCCGTTCACGGTGTAGTCGGTCTCGAGCTTTACGGGGCCGTTGATGTTCCGCAGTTCGATGGCCCCGAACAGACCGACGGCCGAGCCGATGTTGCCACGTAGGGTGGCCACTGACTTCGCGTAGAGCAGCTGAACCATGGCTGCGGGCGTGGCGATCGAATTCCCCCACGGCGATGGCTGGCTGTACCAGGGCAGGTTCTCTGTGATCCGGTCCAGCCGTTCCGCCTGGGTTGCCGCTTCCAGGCGCACGGTGACAGGGTCGAACTTACGTCCGGGTTCGATGCCAGCGAGCATTCTTAGCTCGCCCGCATCGAAGCGGTCCAGCGGCCGGCGCAGGAGCGCCGTCGGCTCCGCCGGATCGCCAACGGAGGCCGTGCCTTCTGCGACCCGCATGCCGTCCTCTCGGTTCACCCACACATCGACCTGCGCGTCCGTGGCGTTGGCTGGCGGGGCGGTCGTATGCGCCTGTACAGCTTCGCGGTCCGTGGTCGCGTTGATGAAGTAGGTGCTGAGGGTGCCATGTTCGAACCAGCGTTGCCCGAACGCCTTGAGCAGGAGCGGCGGAAACAGTTCCATGTGAATGGACCCGGCGACTGTGCCGCCTCGGAACCCGAGCTTCGATGCTGTCGCGTCGTCGTGAATGCTGCCCTTGGCATCGTGGCTTGCGTTGACCGATCGGCGCAGCGGTCCGGTGATGATGCCTTCGGTGATGGTACTGGCGTGCTCCGTTGTCACGGTGGTCTCCTGAGTGGAATTGCTGGGCGAAGGGTACTCTTCGGAAGCGGGGTTGTCTGCGACGCCGCGCAGAGCCGCTCGCACCCGGGAGGCAGCATGGACTTCGAACCGAGTGAAGAGCAGCAGCAGGCGAGGGCCTTTGTCGTCAGCCGGCGATTCGTCCCCGACACAGTTGTGTCCGGTGGACCCACCGGAAACGGTCCGACTGGCCCTACTCTCGACGACTGGCGAGTGCCAAATTGAGATCCGAACCACGCGCGCCGTGGATGGTTCGCTCCTGCTGGCCACCTCGGGCTGTCGGGGGACCAAGGAGAAAAGTGATGGCTGTCTCAGCAGCGCTCGAAGGAGACCTCGCTCATGTGATGGAACAGATGCCTTACGGCATGTACATCATCGGTAGCGTGGACAGCCTTGCCGTCCCGAACGGGATGATGGCCGACTGGATCATGCAGGTTTCGTTCGAGCCGAGACTCGTCGCAGTCTCGTTCGAGAACGATGCGCACACCCTGGCAAACATCCGTTCCCATGGCTGGTTTACGGTGAATCTTCTTCCGGAAGATGAGGAGGCGCGTAAGCTCGCGTCGAAGTTCGCTCAGACGTATGAGGATGCGAAAGTACTCGGTCGCCACCATGTGGTGGGTATGACCCACCCAAAGATGGACAGCGTCCCCCACATCACCTCGCAGAACGGGTGCCCGATCTTGGAGGGCGCCCTCTCTTGGATGGAGTGCCGCACCACCGAGTTCTTCCCCGTTGGCGATCACACACTCGTCATTGCCCAGGTGCTCGGAGGAAAAGTCATCGCTCAAGCGAATCCGATGACCTCCACTTACACCGGCTGGAACTACAGCGGGTGACGTCCTCTAGGCCGCGGAGCCGGGCGTAGTCTCGAGCCATCAGCCAACCCGCCCGATTCACGTAACGGAAGATAGAAGGCCCAAAATTCCGTTTAGCTCGACAATAACACGGTCGCTGTTGGAATCTTCGAATTTTGGGGATTTCGAGCGTTGACATCACGTCCTGCAGGTTCAGCGCCGCGTGGTTGTGAAGACGACAACGCTGGTTAGCGCCAGAACCCACAAGCCGAAACCCGGCTGCTAGGAGCGCGGCGCTCGCCAACCGCGGCCGCTCGGCCCGAAGATTGACCGGTCGCGGCCCAGCGCCGCGGGGACCGGGAGGCTTCATGGACTTCGAACCAACCGAAGAGCAGCAGCAGGTGCGCATCCAGGCGAAGGCGCTCGCGGCGCGCTTTGACGATGCTTATTGGCGGCGTTGCGACAAGGAGCACGAATTTCCCTGGGAGTTCTACCAGGCGTTCGCGGATGCGGGCTGGCTGGGAATCGCGATTCCAACTGAATACGGCGGCGCGGGTCTCGGCATCACTGAGGCTTCGATCTTGCTTGAGGAGGTTGCCGCGTCGGGCGCTGCGATGAACGGCGCGACCGCGCTGCACCTCACGATCTTCGGCCTGAACCCGGTAGTGAAACATGGCAGCGAGGAACTGCGGCGGCGCGTCCTCCCGGAGGCCGCGGCCGGCCGGTTGCACGTCGCGTTTGGGGTGACGG
>JBDTVB010000108.1:0-6368 GCA_040007415.1 Anaerolineaceae bacterium | reverse complement strand
TGTCGGTGTACGGTTTTGTGCCGCGGGCCAGGGCCCGCTCCTGGATCTTCTTGGCTAGCAGGAAGGCGACATCCCACTCGTGTTTCGATTCGTAGAGCGCGGGCACCGCCCGGTCTCCCACAACCACGTAAGGGATGTAGCTGCTGGTGTACTTGATGCCGGGCTTTTCATAATACCCACAGCCAGGCAGGACGTAATCCGACCAGAGGGCCGAGGTGGACATGCGGAAGTCCAGCGTGACGATGGTCTCGAGGCTCTTCCAGAGGCTATCGCGGATAACCTTCGGGTTGGGCCAGCGGCGCAACGGGTTAGGCCCCGAGTAGTAGAGGAACCGCGGACGTTTTGGGAGCTGCGGCGAGATGGGTTGCCAGCCGAGGGCAAGCGCCTCATCAATGTATTCGCGTGCGGGCCGCGGCAGCGATTGGTCGTTGTATTCCTGCTTCGACGCGATGTCGGCCCATTTCGGATCATGGGCATAGAGCCACGGGATGAGCGGAGTCGCGTGGCCGGCACGCCCGACTTCGAAAGTGACCTTCGAAAGCTCCTGGACACCAACGCGGTCGACCGGCAGCTCTGGAACGGGGTCTGTGGCCAGCCGCACCTTCGGCCCGGAGAGGCCACCGCCGGTGAGGGCGCCGTTGGGAGGCGGCCACCAGGTGGAGACTTTTATCCCACTTCCGGGTTTCCCGCCTGAGTTGGCGGTGAGCGCACAGAGGTACGCCATTCCACGCTGAAAGAGATCCGAGTGGTAGTGCTTGCAGGCTCCCCAGGAGGCGTAGATCATCGCCGACTTCGCCGCCGCAAATTCCCGGGCAACAACGCGAATGTTGTTCGCTGCTATCCCGGTGATTTCCGTGACGTTCTCCGGTGAATACTCGGCTGCGCGCTTCTTCAGCAGTTCGAATACAGGCCGTACCGTGACGCGTCGCCCGTCCACGAGTCGGACGCGGTGGGCGCCTTCCAGTGCCGGGTCCAGCTCTTCGTCCAGCGCAATAGTCGGAACATTTGAACCCCATGAGCCAGTCGCGCATTCCTTGCGGCCAGTGAGGTTGTTCCACACCCAGAACACCGTGTCCGAACCGCCTTCATAGACGTCGGATTCGCGCAGGAAGCGGCCGTTGTCGTCGCGAACGAGGAACGGGAGGTCAGTCTGCTCCTTGATGTAGGCTTCGTTGTAAAGCCCTTCATTGAGGATGACGTTTACCATCCCGAGAGCGAGGGCCGCATCCGTGCCGTACCGCACGTTCAACCAGCGGTCGGCATGCATCGTCGAGGCGTTGTAGTCGGGCGCAATGCTGACGACCTTGGCGCCACGGTAGCGGGCCTCCCACATGAAGTGGACTTCGGGGACCTTCGTGTAGGAGGGGTTGCCGATCCAGATCAGGATGTAATCGGAGAGGAACCAGTCATCGGCGGTGCCCTCGGACATGTACAGGCCCCAGGTCTGGATCAGCCCGGTCGGCAGGTCGCCGACACCGGCGTACGAATCGATGGTGGTGCTGCCAATGCCGGTGCCGAAGAGGTGCGCTTCCATCGGCGAGCCGATGCCGAAGTCCAAGTTTGTGGTCCCGTTGTCGAATATGACGGACTCAGAGCCGTCCTGCTCAACAACGTCGATGATGGAGTCCGCGATTTCCGTGAGCGCCTGGTCCCAGCTGAGCCGTTGCCACTTCCCATCGCCCCGCTCCCCTACCCGCTTCATGGGGTATTTGACGCGGGTAGGGTCGTACATGACGGAGCTGTAAATGCAGCCCATGGGGCAGCCCCGAGGGTTGAAGTCCGGGACGTCTTCGAAGGCCTTCTCATAAGTTGCGTTCTGCTCTTCGCGCCAGACGATGCCGTCCTTGACGTAGGCATCGATGGAACAGGCGGAGATGCAGTTCACGCGGGTGTGGGTGACTTTCACCACACGATCCCAGGTCCACTGCTCCCGGTAAACGTCTTCCCAGGAGCGGTATTCATACGGTTTGGAGAGCAGATCCTCGAGTCGCGCCGAGGCATCCAGCGGGGCAAGCCGCTTTAGCGGCGCTTCAGCAATCGCCGTCGCCATGGGGGTACCTCTACGCTACTTGTCCTTGTCGGGTTGCGGCTGTGGCTGCGGCTTACGGGGCGCAGTGCGGCCTCTCGACGCGACCCGCTTCCCCTTTAGTGGCTCTTCCGATGCCTTCTGGAGCTTCTCCAGATCGACGTTGATCGACGGTGCGAACATCTCATTCCCCTTTGTTTCGGCGACGGTGTGTCCGCGCGCCGCATCCCTGATTCTGGACAGTAAGGGCGGTGTGAGAGCGACGGTCATGATCGTCGTCATATCGATCCGGCCCCCGCCGTTGCTAGGTTTGGGCCAATACTCGTAGGGGGCGCCAAGCGCGTGATCACCGATATCGAAGTAGGGCTGTCAGAGCAGGAACTCACGATCCGGGACATGGCCCACCGATTCGCCGAAGAAGTTATGCGACCGGCCGGCAAGCAGCTGGATCAACTTGCTGATCCACAGGATGTCATCGCCTCGAACTCCATCCTCTGGGACGTCTTCAAGAAGTACCGCGAGGTCGGGTTGAATGACATCGAATCAGCGACGCTTGAGCTTTCCCCGCTTGAACGCTCACGGATTCGCTGCCTGACGAGCGAGGAGATGGGCTGGGGCGACTCGGGCCTGGCGATTAGCCTGGGCGTCTCCAATTTCCACAAGACCTTCGCGATGATGTCCGGGCGACCGATGCTCATCGACCGTTACGTGAAGTCGGGTGCGGACGAAATCGGCTGCTGGGCGGTAACGGAGCCCGATCACGGGAGCGACAGCCTGACGGTAACCGAGCGCCACTTCGGCGATGCGAGTGTGCGCGCTAACTGCATTGCCACGCGCGACGGCGACGACTACATCATTCGCGGACAGAAGTCGGCATGGGTTTCGAACGGGAGCATCGCAACAGTTGCGGCGCTCTTCTGCACGATTGACCCGTCGCAGGGGTTCAAGGGCGGCGGTGTAGCTGTTGTCCCGCTTGACTTGCCTGGCGTGTCACGGGGACGGCCAACGAACAAGCTCGGCCAGCGGGCGCTCAACCAGGGAGAGATTTTCTTCGATGACGTGCGGCTCCCGGCGGAGCACATGGTTGTGGGTTGCGAAGCGTACTCAGCGGTGGTGGAGCAGATTCTCACGGGGGCTAACGCGAGCATGGGCCTGATGTTCGTGGGTGTAGCCCGCGCCGCTTTCGAACACGCGTTGGAGTACGCAAAGACGCGCGTACAGGGCGGGGTGCCCATCTTCGATCACCAGAGCGTGAAGTCCCGGCTCTTCAAGATGTTCGCCCAGGTGGAGGCCGCGCGATCTCTCTCGCGACGCGTTGCCTATTACAACGCTACCAACCCGCCGCTGTTGCAGTATTCCATCGCGTCCAAGGTAACGTCCACGAACACGGCATTCGAAGTAGCCAGCCAGGCACTCCAGATCTTTGGCGGGAACGGCCTCACAAGGGAGTTTCCGATGGAGAAGCTGATGCGTGACGCGCGCGCTTCGATGATCGAAGACGGGTGCAACGACCTCCTCAGCCTGGTCGGCGCGTCCAAACTCTGAATTCAAGAACGGAGACCAACAGTGGAACTACGCGAAGTCATCGGTCGGCGCCGCTCCATCCGCTTTATGCAGCCGTACCGGCCGGTTGAGCCGGAGAAGATCCAGCGCATGCTGGAAGCCGCCCGCATCGCCTCCCACTGGGGCAATGTCCAATCGCTGCACGCGGTAGTGGTATTCAAGGACAGCGCCTCGCAGGAAGTGATCGATGCAATCGTGGCGCCAGTTGCAGGCTTCCAGATCCGGATTGCGCCCGTGGTGATTGTCTGGTACGTGGAGACGGCCGCCGTCGATGAGCAATCAGACCGGCTTCGCGAACTGATGAAGGCCGGTGCATTGGGGTTTGGGCCTGACAAGGAAGAAGCGTTGGAGCGGCAGCTTATCCCGTTCTTCAGCGGGATCAAAGAACGGCTGAAGGCGCCCGGGCTCAACGAAATGGACTGCGGCCAGGGTATCGCACAGGCGACGCTGATGGCCTTCGAACAAGGACTCGGGACCTGCCTGTTGGGTGGCGGCAACACGGAGAAGATGCGCGTCAACCTTGGCCTCCCTGAGAGCGCCCGGATCCTCGTCCTCCAGACAGTCGGCTACCCGGCCGAAAGCCCCGACGCGGGTGGACAGCGTCCGCGGCAGCCGTTCGAGAAGCTTTTCTCCATGAACGCCTACTGCACGCCGTTTCCACGCAGCGCTGAGGTTGTGGATGAACTCACCACCGACGGTATGTTCCAGGCACCCGCCCCGGCGCCATGGCGCGAAGCGGAGCTTGACTACTTGAAGAACGCTCTTGGCATCAAGGGTAACGGTCTCATTTAAGATAGGAGTCTGTCGCATGAAGATGAACGCGTACATCGCCGGCGTTGGGATGACCCGGTTTGGGAAGATGCTCGATACGGGCCTCAAGGCGATCGGCGGCGAGGCTGTCAAGGCCGCTATCAAGGACGCTGGCATCCAGGCGAGCGATATCCAGGCGGCGTACGTCGGCAACGCGGCCGCGGGCCTGGTCACCGGCCAGGAATGCATCCGCGGCCAGGTCGTTCTCCGTTCGGTGGGCATCGGCAAGATCCCGGTGATCAACGTGGAGAACGCCTGCGCCAGCGCCTCGACCGCGCTCCACCAGGCCGCGGCGATGGTCACCGCCGGGCTCTACGACGTGGTCCTCGCGCTCGGCGTCGAGAAGCTCTACCACGAAGACAAGCGCAAGAGCTTCGCTGCCTTCAGTGGGGCGGTGGACGTGGAGGCGCTCAGCCAGATCATGGCTCGACTGAAGGAGGGTGCCGAGGCAACCGGCGCAGCCTCAGCCTCGCAGGGGGCAGGTGAGAATCGTTCGATGTTCATGGACATCTACGCCGCCGCCGCCCGAAACCATATGAAGAAGTACGGCACCGAGGTGCAACAGTTCGCCCGCGTGGCGGCGAAGAACTCGTTTCACGGAAGCTTGAACCCGCGCGCGCAGTTCCGCGAGCAGCTTTCGGTGGAGGACGTGCTGGCGTCACCGATGATCGCGGAGCCGCTTACCCGTCCGATGTGTTCGCCGATTGGCGATGGCGCGGCGGCGGTGATCGTCGTCAGCGAGAGGAAAGCCGCTCAGTTGGGCCTGCGAACTCCGGTCCGGATTACGTCTATGTCGCTTCACTCTGGCTGGGACCACGGTGGCGAAGAAGCCGGCACCGTCGAACTGTGCGCCAGTGAGGCTTACTCTGAGGCGGGTGTCGGGCCAGAAGACCTGAGCGTCATCGAACTTCACGATGCCTCCGCACCGGCGGAGCTGATGGCCTACGAGTCGCTGGGGCTCTGCGCAAAGGGCGAAGGGGGCCCGTTCATCGATTCCCGCGCGACGTGGCTCGGCGGGCGTATCCCGGTCAACACTTCTGGCGGCCTGTTGCGCAAAGGGCACCCGGTGGGCGCGACCGGGATCGCTCAGATCGTCGAACTCACCGAGCAGTTGCAGGGGCGCAGCGGCGACCGCCAGGTGGAGGGAGCCCGCGTGGGCCTCGCCCAGAACGGCGGCGGCTCCATTGGCTCTGACGCGGCCGCGATGTGCGTTTCTGTCCTCATCCGGTGATGCCCGGCCGAGATCTCGCGACCTCCGGGCTGCCGCCACGCCCGGGCACACCGCCGCACCTACACGGAAGGAGGAGCAGATGACTTTGACGGAATCGGCCGCCCAGAGCATTGAAATCCTGGCACAAGGCACGGCGGCATTCCACCCTGTGGACCCGGACGGCCATCGCTCCTACATCCGCGGTCACAAGAACCGCTCGCTGGAATCGCGGCTCATGACCGTCGGCGAGGCGGTATCACACTTCGTTTCGGATGGTGACTACCTGACTTACGAGTGCAACTACCTGATGCGCGGCCCGAACGCCGTGATCCACGAAGTGATCCGCCAACAGAGGCGCGACCTGTGGGTGGCTGGTAAGTTCTCCTACGTGGATGTCGCGCTGCTGGTAGACGCCGGCTGCGTTTCCCGGGTGGACTGCGGATTCTTCCTCTCAGCTCCGGCGATCGAACGTGCGATCAGGGAACAGCGGTTAGAAGTGTTCGAGTACAGCAACGTCATCATGACTCTGCGACTGCAGGCAGGAGCGATGGGTGTGCCATTCCTCCCCGTACGATCGTTCGGCGGCACCACGGGCTTCGATCATTCGGGGGCGAAGCTCATCTCCGACCCCTATACAGGCGATCCGGTGACCATCTGCCGTCAGTCGCGACCTGCGCGAAGGTTGCATTCAGCGCCGCGCCGGCAACATGCGCAGCAAGGTGTTGTCGCGCATGACATAATGGTGCATGAGGGCCGCCG
>JBDTVB010000107.1:0-6474 GCA_040007415.1 Anaerolineaceae bacterium | reverse complement strand
GGGCACTTCGGCCGAACGGACCTCCACCTTCCGTGGGAGGATACTGGCCGGGCACGGTCATTGGCGGCTGAGGCGGGGCTGTAGCTTCGCGGATTGGACTCTAATGGACGCGATCGTGTTGGTCGGCGGGCAGGGGACGCGGCTGAGGCCCCTTACCTTCGCGCGCCATAAGAGCCTGGTGCCGGTGCTCAATCGCCCCGCCATCGAATACCTCTTTGCGTGGCTGCGGCGTTCCGGGTTCACACGTAGTGTGCTGGCAATTGGCCAGGACAACGACGACCTGGCCGAAGCGTACCCGAGCGGCGACTACGACGGCCTGCGAATCGAACTGATCCAGGAAACCGCCCGATTGGAGTCCGGCGGGGCGATTCGCAACGCCGTGCAGATGGCGGGCATTCCCGGGCGATTCACGGTGCTGAACGGCGACGTGTTTGTGGACTTCGACTACGCAGATGCCCTCGCCGCGCACGAGAGAGTCAATGCGGACCTGACGCTGGCGCTCTATCCGGTCCCAGACCCGTCGTCCTTCGGGGTGGCAGTGGTTGATAGGGAGTCGCTGGTGACGGGCTTTGTGGAGAAGCCTCCGCCGGGGACTGCGCCGTCGAACCTGATCAACGCTGGTGTCTGGATATTCGAACCTGGCCTTGTAGACGAGATTCCCCCGGGCCCCGTGCGCGTGGAGGAGACGCTGTTCCCGTCGCTGGTCGCTCGCCGGCGCCGGGTACTGGGCTACGAATTCAGCGGCATCTGGGCGGACATCGGGACGCCCGCGCGGTATCTTGCACTGAACCGTGCATTGCTTGGCGATGACCGCAGCGAAATCCACGAAACCGCAGTGGTAGGCCGGGGAGCGACCGTCAAATCCTCATCAATCGGCGAACGGTCGACCGTTTCGGGTGCGCACCGGGTGATCGGCAGCGTTCTCTGGGAGGATGTCGTTGTCGCCGCGGAGGCAGTTGTCACCGATAGCATCCTCGCGGACGGCGTTCGCATCGGCCCCGGAGCGATGGTCACCGGAGCGGTGATCGGGCAAGGGGCAACGGTTTCCGATGGGGCGGTCGTGCCTGCCGGCACATCGATCGAAGCGGGCGCGCGCTATCATGGAATGCATGACCGCTAACCCAGTTCAGTTCGGGACCGATGGCTGGCGAGCCATCATCGGCGAGACGTTCACCTTCGACAATGTCCGTGCCTGCGCCCAGGCGGTGGCGGATCATTTCGCCGAGACATACGGCAGAGCGAAGCCGGTGGTGGTCGGCTACGACACGCGTTTCCTCAGCAACGAATTCGCGATGGCCGTCGCCCGGGTCATGGCCGGGAACGGCTTCCAGGTGCAGCTCGCGGACCGGCCGGCGCCCACGCCTGCGCTCAGTTGGCGAATTATCGAAGTGGGCGCGTGCGGCGGAGTCGTCGTCACCAGCAGCCATAACCCGTTTAGCTGGAACGGCATCAAGGTGAAGCCACACTATGGTGGCAGCGCCAGCCCCGAAATCGTCGCGGACATCGAGCGCCGCGTCCCAGCAATCCTGGCGGATACCGCGAAGATACTGTTGGCGGCTGAAACCAGCGCGGCGATCGAGCGGTTCGATCCTGAGCCCGGCTACCTTTCCAAGCTCGCATCGCAGGTGGACGTGCCACGGATCAAAGCGGCAGGACTTCGCATCGCCGTTGATCCGATGTACGGCACCGGGGTCGGCTACTTCGAAAAGCTCCTCGGTGGCGGCAAGACCACCGTTACCCAGATTCACAGCGAGCACAACCCGCTCTTTCCTGGGATACGTGCGCCCGAGCCGATCGAATCGAACCTGGCCGACTTCATGCGCCTCATTGCGGGCGGTGGCTTCGATATCGGGATTGCGAACGACGGCGATGCGGACCGGCTTGGCCTGGTGGACGAGACTGGAGCGTACGTCGACCAACTGCGGACCTTTGCCCTCCTGGTGAACTATCTCCTGGGCCAGAGGAAGCTGAAGGGCGCGATCGTGAAGTCTGTCACCACGACCGACATGGCGCGGCTACTCGCCGAGCACTACGGCGTGCCGTTCTTCGAAACGCCAGTGGGCTTCAAACATATCGGGCCCTTGATGACGCGCGAAGATGCGTTGATCGGAGGCGAAGAGAGCGGCGGCTACGGCTTCCGCGGCCACCTCCCTGAACGTGATGGGATTCTCTCGGGGCTGTTTCTACTGGACTACGTCGCCGCCACTGGAAAAAAGCCATCCCAACTGCTCGAAGACGTGTTCGCAATCACCGGACCGCACTTCTACCAGCGCCTCGATTTTGACATTGAGCCGGGTTCGAACGCGACGATCAAGGCGAGGCTGGATGCCGCGAAGCCGGCCGAGATCGCCGGGCGGCCAGTCTTGGCCTCGGACCGTACCGATGGCTGGCGGTTCTTCATCGAGGAAGGCTGGCTGCTGCTGAGGCTCTCCGGGACCGAGCCATTGTTGCGGATCTACACCGAGGTTAGGGATGAGTCCCTGGTGAAAGCGGTTCTTGAGTCGGGGATGGCGATAGCGGGCGTCTCGCGGTGAACGCTCTGGACGACGATTCGCTGCTCGCTCTCGACGGCGACGGGATGTTGGTTCACATCGCGAACGTGGGTACGGAGCTTGCGCGCGCATGGAAGGCTTCCGAAGACCTCCAGCTCCCCGAGTCTGCACGCGATGCGACCAATGTCGTCCTAGCCGGTATGGGAGGTTCGGCGACCGCTGGAGACTACTTCGCAACGCTCTGCGCCGAGTCCGCGGAGCTGCCAGTGTGCGTTTCCCGCGGCTTCTCTCTGCCGAACTTCGTTTCCGAACGCAGCCTCGTGGTGGTGACCTCTCACAGCGGCGACACGGACGAGGCACTCAGCCTCTACGACGACGCGTGGAAACGCGGCGCCGCACTACTCTGCATCACGAGCGGGGGCAAACTCGGCGCTCGCGCGGCCGAAGACGGCGTGCCCGTACATCAGATCCGATACTCCGGTAAGCCGCGGACGGCGATCGCGCATGGGTTGGCGCCGTTGCTGCGAGTTGGTGCGAAGCTCGGGCTGCTCAGTATCGACGATACAGATCTGGTGCGGGCGGCCGACGCTCACGCCGCCACGGTAGCGGTTCACTTGGGGTCATCCCTTCAGTTCGAACGAAACCCCGGGAAGCAGGTGGCCGCGAAACTCTCAGGGCGGACGCCGTTCGTCGTTGGCAGCGGGCAGATGGCGCCTGTGGCGACCAGATTCCGCAATCAACTCGCCGAAAACGCGAAGATCCTTGGCGCCGCGGACTCGTTCCCGGAAGCGGCCCACAATCTCATCGTCGGTTTGGGGACGGCCGGGACGCTTTCCGAACGCTTTGCCGTGGTGGTCATCGAGTCGCGCGAGCGCGCAGACCAGCGGACAGTGGCTAAGCTCGACGCGTTCTGCGGCCAGTTCGAGGCGGTTGGCATCCCCCTGGCGCGGATTGACGTCGGCGGCGGGCGGTTGCTCCAGCAGTTGCTCGTCGGGACGGCCTGGGGCGATTACGTGTCCTTCTACCTGGCGTTACTCAATGGTGTCGACCCAACTCCTATCCCCCAGATCGACCAGATCAAGCTTGCTCTCGGGGAGACCGGGACGAGAGTGGGGTGACAGCGCCTTTGCTGTAACCTAGACGGGAATGCCTCGAACCCTTCACTCTACCGCTGCCGTCATCGACCGTGCCTACCTGGTTGCTGCCGACCTCCAGGGTTCGCTTCTTTCTGCGGCCGAATCGCTGGCGGAGCTCGCCGAGCTTGCTCGGACAGCTGGCGCCGAGGTGGTGGGCCGGACTACTCAGCGACTCGTCCATCCAGCTGTGGCGACCTATATCGGAAGCGGGAAAGTCGATGAGGTGAAGGCTGCAGCCGAAGAGCTCGGCGCAAACGTCGTGATTTTCGATGACGAACTGGCGCCATCCCAGCAGCGGAACCTCGAAAAGGCCCTTGGGGCCAAGGTCATCGACCGGACTGCGCTCATCCTCGACATCTTTGCCACGCGAGCGCATACGCGAGAGGGGAGGCTGCAGGTGGCGCTGGCCCAGATGCAGTACCTCTTGCCGCGGCTGGCGGGCCAATGGTCCCACCTTGAGCGGATGGAGGGGGCAATCGGCACCCGCGGTCCGGGCGAAACGCAAATTGAAACGGACCGCCGATTGATCAACAGCCGCATTAGCCGGATCAAGGTGGAACTGGAAGACGTCCGCACCCAGCGCGCCCTCTACCGGCGCCGGCGCGAACGAAACGGCATCCCGGTGGTTGCGCTGGTCGGTTACACCAATGCCGGGAAATCGACACTCATGCGGGCGCTCTCGGGCGCCGATGTCCTCGCCGAGAACAAGCTCTTCGCGACGCTTGACCCGGTGACGCGCCGTCTCCGCCTCACGACCGGTGAGGTGGTTCTCCTGACAGACACGGTTGGCTTCATTCAGAAGTTGCCGACCGACCTTGTGGCTGCCTTCCGGGCGACGCTCGAAGAGCTGGCGGAGGCGGATCTGCTCCTCCACGTGATCGATATCTCTCACCCGAACGCCTTCGAACAGACGCAGGCGGTCGATACCACGCTCGCCGACCTCGGCGCCGGCGAGCGGCTCCGGTTGCTCGCGCTGAATAAGGTTGACCTCCTGAGGAACGAGGATGGCGGCCGGGTAGCCAACTACGACGAAGCGCGTGTAGCCATCCACGGAGCAGGCGCCCCACCCCGCAACGTGGTGCTGGTTTCCGCGCAGAAACGCTGGGGACTCCGCACCGTTCTCGACCGCATCGCGGACGCATTGGACGGCGGGCTGGAGCAGTTGGAGTTCTCCGCAGCGGATCTGCTGGCGCCTGCGTTTGAATAGCTCCGAAGTTACCGGTAGAACAGGGGCAATGGCCGTTTCTCAGCAATCATCTCCACCGGTTCATCCCGGACCGCTCGCGGGCTACCGCATACTCGACCTTGCCGATGAGAAGGGGCAGCTCTGTGCTCGGCTGCTTGGCGAGTTGGGCGCCGACGTGATCAAGATTGAGCCCCGTGAAGGCGACCCCACGCGCAACAATGGCCCGTTCTTCAGGGGAGAACCGGCGGCCGAGATGAGCATCTACTGGTGGGCGATGAACGCTGGCAAACGTTCAATCACCTGCGAACTGCGGCTTGAGCCCGGTCGTGACCTGTTCCGCCAGCTCATCGCCCAATCCGACATGCTCATCGAGACAGCAATGCCTGGCGAGATGGCCGCACTCGGATTGGGCTACGAAGCGTTGCGAACAGTGAATCCGGCGTTAGTGATGGTCAGCATCACGAACTTCGGACAGACGGGGCCGTATTCTGGCTGGCACGCAACGGACATCGTGGGCTCCGCGATGGGCGGACACATGTATTTGAACGGTGATCCCGAGCGTGGGCCCGTGCGGACTACGGCGCCCCAGGCCTACGCCCAGGCGAACTTCCAGGCGGCTGTGGGCGCGATGACCGCCCTCTACGCCCGTGCTGCAAACGACGGACGCGGCCAGCATGTGGACGTTTCGATGCAGGAATCGATGACCGTCGCGATGGACAACAATCAACCAATTTGGGACATCCTGAGGATCAATTCCCCGCGTCCCGGAGTACGCCGAAACAATGTGGGGGTGACCGGAGCAAAGTATCTCTTCGAGACAATTGACGGCTGGGTGGCGGCGATGAGCGCCGGCGGGCTCATCGGCGTGGGGGCGGCGGCGCTCATTGATTGGCTCACGGAAGCGGGTGAGGCCCGCGGGCTGGATGCGCCCCACTGGCGCGAGAGGTTGACTAGCCTCACGCCTCTAGAGCCAGCTGAACTTGCACACGTCGAGGAAACGATGGCGCTCTTCTGCCGGACGCGAGAGAAGGAGGCCCTGGTCGCCGAGGCACAGCGCCGTGGCGCCGGTTGGGCGCCGGTCTTCGGACCTCGTGAACTGGTCGAAAGCAAACAGCTCGCTGCCCGCGACTTCTGGGTCCGTGTCGTTCATGAGGACATCGGAGAGTCATTCATCTATCCTGGTGCCCCGTTCAAGTTGAGCGCGACACCGTGGGCCCAGGGCGGGCGCGCCCCGCACATCGGCGAGCACAACGAGCAGGTGTACGGCGAGCTCCTGGGGCTCGAACCACCAGATTTACGCCGCCTGAAGTTAAGGATGGTGCTCTGATGGCGGACCAAAAAGTCCACAAACAGGCGTTTGAAGGGCTTCGCGTTGCAGACCTGGCCTGGGTGGGCGTTGGACCTCTTGTCAGCAAGTACCTTGCGGACCACGGCGCGGAGGTGATCCGTGTCGAATCCACCACCTACCCGGAGACCCTCCGGCGGGTCGGGCCGTTTCTCAACGACGTGCCGAACGTCGACAACTCTGGCTACTACGCCAACTTCAACAGTTCCAAACTCTGCATGTCCGTGAACCTCAAGCACGCACGCGGCCCGGAGATGGTTAAGCGGCTGGTGGCGCAGTGTGATGTGGTCACCGAGTCGTTTACGCCCGGTACCA
>JBDTVB010000106.1:0-6541 GCA_040007415.1 Anaerolineaceae bacterium | reverse complement strand
CACGTCGTCACGGCCTATGTGCTCTCCGCCCTTCTCGGTCATCTTGCCTTCGCCGCGACGCTCGCCGTCGCGCTCGTGGTTGTCTGGTTCGATGGTGAACTCACGCGCGCAGAGGTGCTCGCGACTGCGGTCTTCCTGGTTTATTTCCTGGCCCAGATGGCGCTGTTCACGGCAGGGCTACGCAGCCTCCGGGCGCTTCGGGTTGTCCACGCTCTGCCCGGCCGGGCCTCACGCCAGTTCCGCCGTCTCGCTCGGCGCCATGTTGCGGAGGTAACCGAAGACCACACGGACGCTGATGAGTTGTTCGACGCGATCAGGCTCCTCACGCACCGTCCCCGGGCGATGCTCGTGCCGGCATTCCACGCATTGATGGTGGAGGCGCTCGGCGTCGCGAGCATCGCCGTGATCCTGGTGGCCTTTGGCGAACATGGGGGACTCCCGGTATCGCTTGTTGCCTACGCGATCTCCGTGCTGTTCTCGATCGTTGGATTTCTTCCCGCCGGAATTGGGTTCGCGGAGGCGTCGCTCGCGGCAACGCTCACCGCTTTCGGAGTTCCGGGCCCGGTGGCGGCGGTCGTCGTTCTGACCTACCGCCTGTTCGAGGTGTGGGTACCGTTCGTAATCGGTGGCTTCGCCGCGCAGGCTCTTGCTCGCACGAAGGCTTCGGCGTGAAGAAACCGGGAGTTGCCGGCGTCAGCCATCGGCGTTTCGTTGCGGCCGCGGTGCTCGTGGTAGGTCTTCTGGACGTCCTGCTCGCCGCGAAGCGCCACCCGGTTCTGCGGGTCGGTCCCCTCCACGATATCTTCCACTTCGCAGTCGTCCACGGGTCCCGCTATCTACTGCTCTTCGGGGCGCTAGCGCTCCTTGCCTCGGCGCGGGGTCTGCTGCACGGGAAGCGTCAGGCGCTCCACGTAGCCGTCGGCGCCTCTGTCGCAACGCTGGTGGCCCACGGGTTCAAACGCGTTGACCTCGCTGGGATGGGCGTGACGGTGGGGTTGCTTGTCCTGCTTTTGGGGTCTTCCCGGTACTTCCCGGCGCGCAGCGACCCGATGCGGTCCCGCCAGGGGCTAGCCTGGATCGTACTCGGCGAGTTCGGTGTCTTCCTTTACGGGGTGGTCGGCCTCTACCTGTTGGATGCCAACTTCCGCGCACCAACGGAACCGGCCGAGTCCGTGCTCCAGGCCTTCCAGCTTCTCTTGCTGCAGCCAGCCAGCACCATCGAACCGGTCACCCGGCACGGCGAGTGGTTCGTCGACTCTGTCCGCGTAATGGCCCTCGTTGTGCTCGGGATCGGCATCTGGCACCTACTTCACCCGGTAGTTCACCGGCTGGGCGCAGGACGCGCCGAACGAGCCCGTGTGCACTCGCTCCTCGAAACGTACGCCGCGAACTCCCTTGCCTACTTCCATCTGCTGGAGGACAAGGCATACTACCTCGCCGAGGATGGCGAATCCTTCATTGGCTACAAGGTTGTGGGTTCCACTGCGGTCGTCCTTGGCGAACCGGTCGGAGAACCGGGTTCGTGCCGTGCGATCACCGCAAGCTTCGCCCGCTTCTGCGACCTGAACGGTTGGTCATTCTGCTTCCACCAGGTAACCCCCGACGGCGCGATGCTGCTGCAGGATTGCGGCCTCACCGCGCTCAAACTCGGTGAAGAGGCGATCATCCCAGTCGAGCAGTTCTCACTCGGCGGCAAGAGCTTCAAGCACTTGCGGAATGCCACGAACCGCCTCGAGCGCGAAGGATACCGCTTCGAACTGATTACTCAGCCGATCACGGACGAAGATCTTCGCGAACTCGAGGAAGTCTCCAATGCATGGCTGGCGGATGGCAATCATCGCGAGCGCACATTCAGCCTCGGAGCGTTCAGCCGGGAGTACATGCGAGCAACGGAACTAGCTGTGATCCGCACTCCGGCGGGCCGGGTGGACGCGTTCGCCAACCTTATCCCGTCATTCCGCTCGACCTCTGGGAACTTCGACTTGATGCGCCGCCGACCCGACTCCGCCGATGGCGTGATGGACTTGCTTTTCGTCAACCTGATCACGCTCTTTCGCGAACGCGGATACGACGGGATGAATCTTGGTTTTGCCCCGCTCGCCAATATCGAAGGCTCTGGTCTGGTGCCACGAGCCCTGCGATTGATCAGCGAACGCGGCGGGCGCGCATTCAACTTCGCCGGACTGCGAGCCTTCAAAGACAAGTGGCACCCTGTCTGGGAGCCACGCTACCTGGTGTTTCGCAGCGAGTTGCAGCTTCCCGCACTCGCACTCGCCGTCGCGCGTGCCGGGGAGATACGCAGGAACCGACCGCTGGGGGTGAGTAGCATCCCCGGGGTTGTTCGCCGGTACCCATTCTCAATCGGCATCGCGACGATCGTCATCGGATTCCAGGTCATCACCATCTTCTGGCCCGCGCTTCACGACTCGGGCATCGCCCACCTCGGGCTGAACTGGCCTGCTTTGAAACGGGGCGAAATCTACCGGGTGTTGACGAGCCTTCTCATCCAACCGAGTTCCGGTATCGCGGGGCCCTTTGGAGTGCTCGGTATCCTCGGTGTGCCACTCGCCGAACGGCTCGCCGGTACGAAGGTCACGGCAGCCGTGTTCTTTTTCGGCGATGCGTTCGCCACGGTGGCGATCCTTGCTGGCCTCCGCATCGTTGACGTCGCCGGGTTCAAGGACACGTCAACCTGGACGGACCGTCTCGACGTCGGCTCGTCCTCTGCAGTCCTCGCGACGCTCGCCCTTATCGGGATCGCCGCCCCACGAAGGTGGGGGCTGCCGTTGCTCGGATTCCTGGCTGCCGCGCTCGTTCTGCGGTTAGCACTGGTGGGCCATTTCGCCGATTACCAGCACGCCCTTTCCGCCGTCATTGGCGCTCTGTTGGCGATGGTTCTGCTGCTCATGGCCCCCGCCAGGCCACACTGAGGGGCGTCTGAGAGGCGTCCCCGCCTCGGCGCATCTTTCATGGGGTGGTGACGCAGACGCCGGCGTCATCGAGCCCGAAGCGGCAGTCATCCGAGAGTCCGCTGCCCGCGTCCTGGCAGGCGCCTCGATTCGAGGAATCTGTCTCGACCTCGAGAAACGCGGGATCGTGAGCTCCAGCGGAAAGCCCCGGCAAACGGCTCCGCTAAAGCGAATGCTCACTGCGCCGGTCGTTGCCCCTGCCGTCACCGCCTGGGTTGCAGCGACCGCTGCTCCCAGACGTTCGTGGATCTTCTATGCTTCTGCGGCGTTTTGGAGGAATTCTGGCACCCTGTCCGGCGCGGGTTGCCAGGTTACGAGTTGAACGACTGCCACTTCGGTTCTCCTTGTTGCTAGAGATTGACGGAGCCGTCGTTTCCGGTGAATCCCTTGTGAGGCTAGCGTGATTGCTCGTACGCTTCGGTGCCGGCCCGTGCGTCCGCCCACAGTTCCCAGGCCTCACGGTCGGCGAGGTCCGCGATCGCGAACGCGCGCTTCGCCCCCTCGGGGGTGTTGGGTGCGGCGAAGACGTGGCGCGCATGTTCGTAGTCAACCAGCGTCACGACGGAGTTCGCATCGGCCCAGTAGTAGCGGGCGTTCCTGACGCCCTCGTTAGCCCGGGCAGCGCGACAGCCGTCCAGCACAAGGTCCCCCAGCGTCGCTCGGTTTGCACCGGGCTTTAGCTGCCAGCGCGTGTATACCAATGGCATCTTGTCCTCCTACCTTGATAGAGTGCGTCAATCCCAGCCATCGATTCGAGCAGGGTTTGCGGACGGGAAGATACTCGGATGTCGGGACTTGCATAGGGTCGAGAGGACCGTATTTTCTTCCCCGTTTGTCATCTCTTCTCCGTCTTATTCAGCACCGCGATTCGAGAATGGTGGCTCAAACGCGACATGTCTGCGCCGCCGTGCTTTTTGTGTCTCACCACGAGGTGCAACAGACAGGGCCGATAGGGCTGCCACAAACGACCCATTCGGCCGTGGCCCTCCAGACGGTGCGCCCTCTACGCTCCGTGCCCCGGGGATCGAGACGGGATCGTACCCATGGACATACGAGGCGAGCATCCGTTCGCTACTGGGCGCCAGGCGACCTGGAAGGCGCTCCTTGACCAGGGTTTGCCAGGAGCCGCTTTGCCCGGTTGCGAGCGCTTCCTCGAGCCCGGCGGACCCCACGGCATCGACTCCCAATTAGCATGGTGCCGAGAGCACCCACGCGAAGTAGTCACCGATGACTGAGCCGGCGAGCGATGGACCACTTGGCCGTACGCCGTTCGTAGGGCGCGAAGACGAACGTGCGACTTTGAGCCGCCTGCTGGAGCAGGTCCAGAGCGGACAGGGCGCTTTTGTCATGCTCGGCGGCGAACCAGGAGTCGGCAAGACGCGTCTCGCTGAAGAGGTCGCCGAGGAAGCGAGAAGCCGTGGCTTCTTCACCGTTGTAGGTCACTGTTACGAGATGGAGGGTAGCCGGCCTTACCTCCCGTTCGTTGAGGTGATCGAGCAGGTGATGCGGACCATGCCGGAGGATCGCCTCCGGGCGGCGCTCGGTGACGCAGCGCTGGAGGTCGCGCGCCTCGTCACGGCCTTGCGCCGTTTCGTCCCCGACCTGCAGAACGTGCGGCCGCCCTTACCGGAGGAGGGACGCTGGCCACTTTTCAACGGGCTTCGGGACTTCCTTGGTCGAGCATCCGGCAATCGGCTTGTGCTCCTGACGCTCGAAGACCTTCACTGGGCAGACGAATCGTCGTTGCTGCTGCTCCAGCACATCGCCCAGCACCTGGGGCAGATGCCCGTGCTGGTCATAGGCACCTACCGCGAAGCGGAGTTGGGCGTGACGCTTCCGCTGGCAAAGACGCTCCAGGAACTTTTCCGCCAGCGTCTCGCTCACGACTTGGTCTTGCACAGGCTGTCAGAAGAGGGTGTCGCGGCGATGCTCCAGGGTCATGGGCTGGGCCCTCCGCCTCCGCAACTCGTGTCACTCGTGTACAGGGAGACCGAAGGCAATCCGTTCTTCGTGGAAGAGGTGGTCCGTCACCTGGCGGAGCAAGGGAAGCTGCTCGAAACGGGAGGTGGTTGGTCCAGTGGAGCCGCCATTGGCGAGTTGGAGGTTCCGCGCAGCGTCCGTCTCGTCATCGAGCAGCGGCTGGCGCGGGTGAGCGACGATTGCCGTCACCTGCTCGCGATCGCCGCCGTGGTGGGCCGCAACTTCAGCTTCGAGATCCTCGAAGCACTGGGGGAACTGGCGCCCGACGCGGTGCTCGACGCCATCGAGGAAGCGGTGCGCGCCAGCCTCATACAAGACGCTTCGTGGGGGCACGATGCGCGGTACAAGTTCGCGCACGAACTCGTCCGCCAAACTCTGCTCAGCGGACTTTCGCTGCCCCGACGCCAGCGCCTCCACCTCAGGATCGCCGACGCCATGGAGCGCGTCTTCGGTGGGGGGCTCGATGCCCATCTGGCGGACCTCGCGTTCCACTACTCCCAGGCTGGGGCCGGCGCGAACCCGGAGAGGGTTGTCCATTACTCCACACTCGCGGGTCGTCAGGCGATGGCACAGGCCGCGTACTCGGATGGTGCGGCGCACTTCCGGAGCGTACTTTCCGCACGAGCGGGCCAGGCGGTCGACGACGACATGGCCGACGTTCTCTTCGATCTGGGGCGAGCCTGCGATGCGACATTGGGGCAAAGGCAGGCCTGGGAATGCTTCGTCCAGGCATTTGCCCATTACGCCCACAGCGGAAACGTCGCCCGCGCTGTTGAGGTTGCAGGATTCGCGGGCTCGCGCTGGCTCTACTTCTCGCCCGCCCAGACGGACATGGTGGAGCGTGCCCTGGAATTGGTCGAGCAGAGCTCGGCCGCGTACGGAATCCTGAACGCCTCGCTCGGCCTGTCCCTTGGCTACCAGAATGCCGCGCTCGATTTCGCCGCTGACATACAGAGCGACAATACGCGTGTCGCGGAGGCCTTTCGCCGCGCCCACGAAGTCGCGGCGAACCTTGGCCTCCCTCACCTCGAGATGGAGATCTTGCGACTTGAGATGGAAACCGACCTCTACCTGTGGAGACCAGAGAGCGCTCTGGCGAAAGCCGAGCTCCTGGTCAACCTTGCGCGGGAACTCACCAGCCCCCTGCACGAGGCTGGGGGGCTCGCGATTGGTGGAGTCGTGAAGAGTTCGCTGGGAGACCTCGCCGGTGGACGCGAGGACACGACCGCATGCCGCGCCCTGGCTGAGCGATTGCATCTCTGGGGCCTGGTCATCCACGCGACGGAATGGCAGGTAAACCAGGCCATGAACGCCGGCGATTGGGAGGCGATGCGCTCCGCCATCGCGGCTGGCCTGACAATCGATCCCGGCGAAATGAACCTGATCTTCCACAAGGCCATCCTCCATCTCTCTCTCGGCACGCTCGAGAATGCTCGGGAGGGCATCCACCGCCTCGTCGAGAACATGGAAGCGACCGCGTCCCAAGATAATCTCGGCTCCGCGGCGACTCAGGCGCGCGTGTACGTCGCCATGGCGCTGTCGGCCGCCAGTCACGACGCGGGCCTGCCCACGGAACCCGGGCTCGCCAAACG
>JBDTVB010000105.1:0-6575 GCA_040007415.1 Anaerolineaceae bacterium | reverse complement strand
CCGTTCGGTCCGCCGTCTTTGGTGCGCGAGAGCGCCACCGTCGTTCGCGCGCCAACCTCGGTGTCGTCGACATAGACGCCTAGTTCGTCTTCGATCGCGGACAACAGTTCGACCCTGCCGAGCGAATCCAGCCCTACATCTGCGCCGAGTTCGTGCGTTTCGAGGAAGGGCCCGTCTCTTCTTGCGGCAACCGCGACCAGCCTGAGCAGCACGTCGGCATCACTGGCCGGTACGGATAGCGGCGCGGCGGTCGAAGCCTCGTCGCGCAGGTAGGCTTCCACCAGTGGGCGGCGAACCTTCAGAGTGTGGGTGCGAGGGAAGTCTTCCTCTGGCCAGGTACTGAAACTGCGAATCTGTTGGCGGTCATCAAGCGTGCCGTTCGCTGAGCGCACGGCAGCCGAGGCGCTGCCGGGCTCAGATTCAAGCACCACTGCATGCACCTTCACATCAGCCCCATTCCGAAGGCCGAAGACAACGGCGTCAGTGACGCCTGCTTGGCGCCGAAGGACGTCTTCGACGTCCTCGGGATAGACGTTTTGTCCATCGGCGAGAACGATTAGGTCCTTTTTGCGACCCTTGAGGTAGAGGTAGCCGTCTTCGATATAGCCGAGGTCCCCGGTCCGGTACCAATCGCCATCAAACGCCGCGGCGGTGGCTGCCTGGTTGTTCCAGTAGCCACCGAAGACGTTCAGCCCGCGCGTTTGCACCTCCCCATCGGCCGAAACGCGGATCTCCTGACCCGGGAGCGGGCGGCCGACCGAAGACACGCGCCGATCCGCGCGCGGGTTGATCGTCACAATCGGGGCACATTCGGTCGTTCCATACCCTTCAACTACGGCCACACCCATGGCCTCCCATTTCAACTGAACCTCCGGGGCGATCGCCGCTCCGCCGCTGGCGATGAGGTCGAGTTTGCCACCGAAGCGCGAGAGGATCGGTCGAAAAATCAGACGCCGGACGCGTTCCGGAAAGGGCGAGGCAAGTGTCCGCATGCCGTTGAGGAGCTTGAGCTTGCCATGTGCGTCCGCCTCGCGTTCGATGCCATTCATGAGAAGGGTGAGCACCTGCGGGACGCCCATGATGAACGTTGGTTTCCACTCCTGCATCGTGCGCGAAAGCGCGGCAGGCTGGCGGCTTGATGGGTAGGCCACCGCCGCCCCGGCCGCAACAGCCGCAAAGCAGCCGCCGATCTGCTCGAACATGTGGCTCAAGGGGAGGAGCGAGAGCATTCGCGTGCTCCTGTTGATGTCGATTACGCTGAGGCCCGCGATGACGTTCGCCAGGATGTTGCCGTGGCTGAGCATCACCCCCTTGGGGTCACCGGTGGTTCCGGAAGTGAAGATAATCTCAGCAAGCGTTGTTGAATCGATGGTCGCGGGCGTCACCAGCGCATCCACCGTGGGATTGAAAGACCCGAACTCCAAAACGGGAACGCCGAGTTCGCGGAGGATTACCGCTTGCTCCTTGCCAGCCAGGGCGAGCTTTGGCGAGGTTTGCTCAATGACCCCCTCCACGAACGTTCTGCTGCTGCGGACATCGAGCGGAACCACAATCGCCCCCGCAACGAACACCCCGAACATGGCAACGACCCAGTCGGGTTGATTCTGTCCCCAAATCACAACGCGGTCACCCGCTCCCACTTGCTGTTCTCGGAAGAGCCTCGCGTAGGCGTGAGCGCGTTGTTCGAGGTCTGAGTACGAGTAGCGAATCGTTCGCACCCCAGCCCGCATTACCAGCGCTTGGCGGTCAGCGTGCTCCACAGCAGAACGTTCGAGCAGATCAACCAGCGTTTTCATGCCAACCTCCCCAATGAATTCGCGAACTCGCGGACGCGAATATCAGCGCCCGAGAGAATGGGCCGGAAGTGACTGAAACAGAGTCTTTCGAAGTCGAGCGTGGCGAGCTTTCGGACGGACTCCGCGGCCTCGTCCATATCCTGACTGAACAGGCGACTCGGAAGCATCAGGCGGCCGAACTTGTATTGCATCGCGTCGCCGACAATCAGCGTCCCGAGTTCCGCGAAGTGCAGCGAGATGCTGCCCGCCGTGTGACCCGGCGCATGCACGATTCGCATCCCCCCAAGAACTGGAAGGTCGTCACCGTCGTTGAGGTAGACATCGACGCGGGCAGCACCCGGATCATTGCGCAAGAGGTAGGGCTCGCAGATCCGCGCCAGCAGGGGATGAGTGAACGGGTTGGGAAGAGGGTCTTCGTCTTCGACGTGACGAGCGTCGGCGAGGTGAACGCCCGTCCGAGCAGGGGCCCACTGCTGTATCTCAGCCAAACCGCCAACGTGGTCAATGTGGTAGTGCGTGATCACGATGGTCTTTATGTCGTCCGGCTTGCGCCCGATCTCCTCCACGGCGTGCAGTATCCGCGAACCTGACCCGGGGCTACCGGTATCGATCAGGGTGACGTCTGAGCCGTCGACCGCGAGGTATGCGCGGGAGCCGCGCGTTCGCACCTGAAAGAGCCCGGGAAACACCTCTTGGACATTTCGCAGAGGAGCCGGCTTCATCTCTTCCCAGCGCTCTTGCCAGGCGGTGCGGGAGACTGGAACTGGGCGAGCCACGGTGACAGGATAACAGGGGGCGGCAATCGAAAGCCCCGCCCGAATGCCGTTCGGTTGCCGAACCTGCGGGCGTGAGTCACAATTCGCATGCAAACGTCTACCGGAAAGCAGGAGCACACGTGACGATCAGTCTTGGAGATACCGAGCGAGAAGCGAGCTGGCGCAAGGAAGTGCGCGAGTTTATTACGACCGAAGCCCCGGCCGCCCTGCAGGCTGGCGGGGATCAGGGCGAGAATTCGTACTTCGGGCGCATGGGGGCGATCAAGGAGTGGCGCGACAAGGTTGTGAAGAAGGGATGGATCGCGCCATCTTGGCCGACGAAGTATGGAGGCGCGGACATGTCTGTCGTGGACCAGTTCGTCATGAACGAAGAATTCGCCGAGTCCGGGGTGCCGGGTAACCTCGGTGGCTTCGGCGTGATGATGATTGGCCCCACCATCATCGAGCACGGCACGGAAGAGCAGAAGGCGCACCACCTCGGCCGGATCCTCCGAGGAGAAGTCATCTGGTGTCAGGGTTACAGCGAACCGGGAGCCGGGAGCGACCTCGCCAGCCTCCAGACTCGTGGCGTCCGCGACGGCGACGACTACATTATCAACGGCCAGAAGATCTGGACGACTGGCGCGCAGTACGCAGACTGGATGTACATGCTTGTTCGTACGGACCCGGATGCGCCGAAGCACCGCGGCATCACGTACGTCCTGGTGGACATGAAGAGCCCTGGAGTGACCGTCCGGCCGTTGACTACCCTGGCCGGCATGCAGACCTTCAACGAAGTCTTCTTCGAAGACGTCCGGGTTCCCGTCGGGAATCGCATCGGTGAGGAGAACCGGGGCTGGTACGTCGGAACAACGACGCTGGACTTCGAGCGGAGCTCGATCGGCAGCGCCATCGGCGTACGAAAGGCGCTGGAAGGCCTGATGAAGCAATCCAAGACCGCGAACAGCGAAGTGTCGTTCGATCGCAATCCAAAAGTGAAGGCCGAGTTCGTCGACCGCTGGATTGAGTGCGAAGTCGCAAAGATGCTGAGCTACCGCGTGGTCAGCATGCAGGTTTCTGGCAAGATTCCGAACTACGAAGCGAGCATGTGCAAGATGTTCAGCAGCGAGCTCTCCCAGCGCATCGCAAACCTGTCCATGCACCTCTACGGTATGCACGGAAACCTCAAGAACCGAAGCGCCATGGGGTACATGCAAGCCGTCAGTTCCACCATCGCGGGTGGTACGACAGAGATTCAGAAGGGAATCATCGCCACGCGCGGCCTTGGGCTACCTCGCGGCTAGTCAACTCCCAACAACGACTTTCGAAGAGGGACGGTGGCATGCCGTCCCTCTTTGGTTTCGGCGCGAAAGCGCAGCGAGCCTCATAATCTCGACAATGCGTCTCATCCTGCGGACCGGTCGAATCGTGCTCGTCGCAGCGCAATTGCTATGGCTTGCCGTCTCCCTCTACCAGACCGCCGTTACCCTGCTTGGGCAACGCAAACGTCCACGAACGACCAAAATTGCCACTCCGCGATTTGCCATCCTGATCTGCGCCCGCAACGAAGAGAGCGTCATCGACGGAATCCTTACCGATCTGGGCGCCCAAACGTACCCGGCGGAGCTTATGGAGGTGCTGGTGGTGGCGCACAATTGCAGTGATTCCACCGCCTCGCTGGCCCGGAGACAGGGGTCCGCCGTGTTGGAGCTCAAGACTGAGTCGCCGGGCAAGTCGCAGGCAATTCTGGCCGGACTTGGGCATCTTCAGGGTGTCTATGACCTCGTCGGGGTTCTGGACGCTGACAGTCGCGTCCCGCAGGACTTCTTGGAGACCATCGCCTCCGCCAGCCCGGGCGAGAGCTGCCTCCAAGCAGAATCCCTGCCAAGGTCGGATGGCGATTGGCTTTCCGCGGGCTATGGTTTCGGACGGAGATCGCGGAACGTCTTCTGGTGGCGCCCACGGGAGGAGCTCGGGCTGGGCACGACGATCAGCGGAAGCGGTTTCTTCGCCCGACCGGCTCTGCTGCAACGGATCCTTCTCGGGACACGGACATTGACAGAAGACCTGGAAAGCACCGCGCTCTTGGCAGCTGAAGGTGTGCGGGTGCGGTATGTGGGTGGGACCTACGTCGAAGTCGGCGAGCCCCACGAGTTGGCCGACTCGCTGCGACAACGATCGCGATGGGCGCGTGGACATCTCGGGGTAGTCTGGCACTCGTGGCCACGCGTCGCCCGGCAGGCGCTCCGTGGCGACATGGGTGCGCTGGACACGGCGATCTTCCTGTTGGTTCCAACACGCGTCCTGACGAGAACCGCCGTGAGCGGCGCATTCATTCTGAGCGCCCTGCGAGTGCCTGGAGCACTGCCATTGGCGCCAGTAAGCGTGGCACTGGCCGGCGAATGGGCCTTGCCGTTTGTGATCGCGGTTCGTGCGCGGCTGCTGCCGCTGAGCCTCTCCGGAGCGGAACTGGCATTTCGACATGGAATCCTGAGCCTGCTCTGGTTCCCGGTGGGTCTCTGGGCACTCCTGACCGCCGCCGAGCGCCGGTGGGACGAGTCATCTCGAACGACAGCGGGGAAACCGGATGCCATCAAAGCCCGCTAACCGCCAGCTCGTGGACACTCAGAAGCGTTGGGAATGGCGCGACTGGCGGACCGAGGCCACATTCGCCGCCGCGACGCTAGCGCTCTGCGTGACCTGGCTACTGGGGATCACCTTGCGGGCACGGCTGTGGACGGTGGATATCGAAATCGTGCGGGTCGCCGGAGTCTCTCGTGTGTTCGGGCTACAGGTTTCGGACATGATGGAGGTCGGCTTCGTCGTCGCCACCGCGACGGTGCTCTACTTGCTTTCTCTGCGGGCGTTGCGAAACGGATTCCGCCACAGCTACGCCGCCGCGATTGTGGCGACAGTGCTAGGTTGCCTGTCGTTTCTTCCGTCCGTTGAGCTAACGTCGCCAGATGCTGTTCATCTCGCCGCGGACGTTCGCACCTTCTGGTTGCACGGCAAACTGCCGGTGACCTTCGATGCGGTTCCGGCGAAGATTGACGACCCGGTGGCGCGCGAAGTCCGAGTGTTCAAGGACAATCCGAGCGGCTACGGGCCGGTTGCCTATGCCGTTGGCGGAGCACCCATACCGTTCGTGGGGGACGGTTTGCGAGCGAACCTGTTCGGCCAGAAGGTCGTCGCGGCGGTATTCCTGGTAGTCACCGCGGCGCTGGCCGGGCTGGTGGCAAAACAGATCGGCGGGAACCCTGGCCTGGTCGTTGGGCTGATCGGTCTCAATCCGCTGATGCTTTGGCAGTTCCCAGGTGACGGACACAACGACAGCCTGATGGCGGCGCTGGGTGTGGCGGCGCTGTTGCTGGTGACACGCCCACGCTGGCGAGCGCGAGCAGGCGGCGCCGGCTTTGCGATCGCCTCGGTCCTCTCGAAGTTTGGCCTCCTGTTGGCCAGCCCGGTGCTGGGCGCCTACTGGTTCCCACGCTGGCGGAAGCCGATGGCAGCAGCTGTTGTCGTCGTCGGCGTCGGCGCCTTTGTCGTGTTCGCGTTCCAGCTCTGGCCGAGGGTGGGCACCGTAGGTCCAGCCGGATCGATTGCGGCAACCACTCCGTGGGGCGTGTTTGCCGATTGGGTTAACGCCAGCAGGGTTGGGCGGGACGTGCTCGTCGGTGCATCGTACGCGCTGTTTTTCGCCCTTTTGGCCTACATCGTCGCCTACCATCGCTTGAGAGATGAGACAGACCTGGTGGCGGCATTTGCCACAGCGATGTTCATCTTCCTCTTCGTTTGCTCGCCTGGGTACCTTCCGTGGTACCAGATCTGGTATCTGCCGTTTGCCATGATCTCTGGGCGCCGGTGGCTGGTGGTGACCAGCATCGTGTTTTCTGTCGGCGCGTTTCTGCCGATCCTGGCTATCAACTGGTCGGCCGCAATCCAGACAGAGATGCACATTGCGAACCCGCTTAACAAGGCCGTGCTAGCGCTCTACCTGGCCGTTGCGGTGGTGGCGATAGTGTTG
>JBDTVB010000104.1:0-6581 GCA_040007415.1 Anaerolineaceae bacterium | reverse complement strand
AGCCACAAGCGGTCTTGATTCAGCCGGGCCGATCCCGGGTTACTACGCCAGTCCGTTTCCCGGCGAGGACGGCGGTCCCAGGCGGCAGATGATCGCGCGTTTGTCGGGGCTCGCCATCGGGCCGGACGAACAGTTGGCGGTCACCTCGCGAGCGGCGTTCTTCGCCAACATGGTCGTGCTGCGCGATCCCGGAGAGGTGTTTGTACAGGGCAATTCGCAACCATGGGAAGACACGACCGCATGGGTGGAGCGCATCGACCCGATGACCCTCGACACCGTCGTGCGTTCACCAGACCTCCCTGGCGGGCCGTTCTGGGCGGGCGGAATCCTCGTCCATGCGAACGGCGACCTCTACGTCACGTACGGCCGGTTCTGCCACCGACTCGACGCCAACTGCGCACTCGTCGCCAGCCGCGAACTACCCCAGCCGGAGCCCTACAACAGCCTCCTTGCGCTTTCCGACGGAAACCTCGTGATGAAGAATTTCGTACGTAACGGTTCGAACCGCTCGTATCTTTCGGTTCTGGAGCCCTCTGCCCTGGAACCTGTTTGCGCGGAAGTTGAGGTGCCCGAAGGCTCGATCGCGCGCATCTCGAGAGACCTGAGCGATGAGGGAGAATTCATCTACGTCGTTGGCGACCACACCACCTTCCGCTACCACTACGCCAACGGGACGCTCAACCTAGATAAAGGCTGGGAGTACCGCTACCGGACGCTCCCTGAGAGCGAGCAGTCCTACGGATGGGATGCTGTCATCGCCGATGGCAACGCCTGGTTCATGGACAACGGCGACAACGTGTTCAGCGGGAGCCTCAAAGGCGGCGGTGTGGCGAGCGGTCCGCTCCGCGTACACAGGGTGTCGCTATCCGATGCAGCCAACCACGCCAGCTTCGAGCCGTTCGGCCTAGCCCGCGGAACCATCGTGAATCCACCCCTGATCGACACCTCGCGCGGGATCGTGGTCGCCTTCGACAGTGGCAATGGGCGGATCGGTGCCTTCCACATGGACGGTGGCCCGCAGTTTGCTCCCCTCTGGCAGCATGGGTTCAACACCGGCAACCATTACTTGTTGTTTCCGGATACCGGCGAGATCGTTGTCAACGACTTCGTCGGTGCGGCGGAGCACATCGTCGTGCTGGACATCGAGAGCGGTGCGGAACGCGGCCGCATAGCCACTGCCAGCCCGGTGATGTCGGCTGTCTTCCAGTCCCCGGGTTGGAACCGGGACGTCTACTCTTGTTCTTTTCCGACAATCTCGCGGATCTATGTGGAGGGTTCTACTTAGTCCTCGATGGTCCAAGCGCCGCCGTCGCTCTGCAAGCTGACTTACTCGCCCTTACTTCTCTGACAACTCATATGCAGACCCACTTTGAGCAGCATCTAAGTGGGTAGTAAGAGTGAGTGTTTCGCCCTTCTTGTAATTCATTCCATCGGGAACGAAATCCGTGTACTTCGGATCGATAATTTCACTGCCATCTGCGCTGACCGGGACGCCTGAAGTAGGGTCAAAGAACAAACCTGCATCCTTAGCCTCGACAATCCAGTGACCACTAAAGAAAAATCGCTTCACGGCGGCAAAGTCCTTGTCTGTCCCCTTCATAAACACGTTGCCTACCGCGGCAGAATCCATGAAGGAGTTACCAAGTGGCTTCGTAATGAAGTACCTAGCAGGAATCTGAATAACCGCAGATGTGAGGCCGGCATAGCGGAATACATCGCGCAAACCCCCGGAAATCGTGGCACACGCGATCGTGCCGGCCCCGTTAAACATCGAAGCTTCCGGCACCGTCTTGAGCGAATAGCTTGCCGTCCCTCGAAAGTGCTGCATATATAGGTCGAAGATTGCCCTTGCGCGTTCGCCCTTATCAGGAAGCGTCCTCACAGCCTCCGGGATCAAAGTCTCAAGGAACTGATCACGCTGCTCGGCCTCTTGCTGCGTCCGCTCGTTTCTTGCTTGATTCTGCAATGCGATGACTGCGTCTCGCTCTTGCCTAACCTCAGTCACTAGCGCCTGGATGGCTGGCGACCGTTTCTTCGTCATCGACGGTTTCTTGGCCTTACCCGTTACGTCGCGCTTAGAAAACCGCCACTGTTGGACGGCGGTGTCAATCGCATTAAGCGCTAGTTCCCGGGCCTGAAGGTCACCGCTGTGTCGGAGCGGTTCATAGGCCCCAACGGCATCGTCGATCGCCAGGAGTTCTGCCGAGCGAATATACTCACTGCGAATACCTGTCACAGTGGAATCTGTTACCCATGTGGCTCTGTCTTTAAAACGCTGAATCTGGAGTCCGGGGCCAGCCCGGTTCATCAGACCCTGGACGAACTGGTTGCCATGCAGGCGTTGAAGCGCAAGGATTGAGTCGGAGGCCGGTCCCTCCTCGAAGTCCGGTGATGTGCTGCGCCCGCTCGTCCGGGGAGCTTGTACCTGTTCGGTTGGCTTCAGCTTCGTTTGCTGCCGGACAAATCGAGACATCAACGAAACCTTCGTAGTCCTGTTCGCCCCAAACATACTGGATCGGGCGTGGCCCTTCAACAGGTTGTACTGGTTCAAGACGTCCGTGAGAGATCCTCCTGGTGGTTGGTGGCGGTGAAGGTGGCGAGGAACTGGGCTGGGGTGAGGTAGCGGAGGGACTGGTGAGGTCGGATGTGGTTGCAGACGTGTTCCCCGGCGCGGGGATGACCGAGGGCGCCCATCAGATCGCTTCAAACCCACTTCCACCTGGCGAACGGCGACCTGGCTCAGTCGGCCTCGCACGCGGTGTGGAGGTGGCCATCGTGGACGCCTTGGGCTGCGAGTTGCCGGCAGGGGGCGTTGGCGAAGTGGTCATCCGCGGACGATCGGTGACCTCCGGCTATGAACGGGTGGCCCCGGAGCTCTTCATGCTCCCGGGCGGCTGGTTGCGAACTGGCGACCAGGGATGCCTGGGCCTGGACGGCTACCTGTCTCTCACCGGACGCCTCAAGGAGATGGTGAACCGCGGTGGGGAGAAGATCGCTCCAAGGGAGGTGGAAGACGCGCTGCTCGCCCATCCGGCGGTTCTCGCCGTCGGGCACAGCGCCACGCCTGCCGAAATCCGAACGTTCGCGGCAAGGCGCCTGGCAGCCTTCAAAGTACCGAGGAAGCTGGTCGTCACCGACACGATTCCACTCGGTCCCACGGGGAAACCGCTGCGCGTTGGGATGGCTGAACGTCTTGGCCTGGATTAGCGCGCGCCTGCCTTTGCCCACTCGAAAAGAAGCTCACGAACTGGCCTTCTACATCTTGCTTCTGCCGTTCGTGTTCCTTCCTCCGTCTGTTGGCACGAAGGCAGCCGGCCTGCTCGCCCGCTTTCTCATGCGCCGGAGTTCCGAATATCACGTGATCATTGCGAGGCTGATGCCTGGCGCGGTGCGAGAGGCACTCGGACCATCGGACCACGAAGCCGCAGTTCAAGCGGAGAGGGTGTTCTTGCGCGAAAAGCTGCTGCTGATGCACGCCATCATCACGCCATGGCGGAGTCCCCGACCGCGGCTCCGGGGCATAGAACACCTGGAGGAAGCGCTCATTGTCGGCCGAGGGGTGATCCTGTGGGTTCATCCGTGTCTGGGCTCAAACGTGGCGGTCAAGCGTGCCCTATCAGAGAGCGGACATCCGCTCGTCCACCTCTCCCGGCCGGGCCACCCGTTCTCAAGCCGTCCATTCGGCATACGTGTGATGAACCCACTTCTGCGAAGACCAGAAGTGCGGTTCTTGCGCGAGCGGGTGCAGATTGACGACGAGAACATGATCGGACCACTTCGCCGCCTCAAAACCCGCCTCGCCGAGAATCTCCCCGTGTCGATCACGTTCACTCCCCACGCATCGACCGTCAACAGCGTGGCGTTTCTCGACGGCACGTGCCGCCTGCCGGCTGGCCCTATCGAGCTTGCCGCATCAACCGGCGCTCGACTTTTGCCGGTATTCACCGTTGGATCTGGCCGGTGCCCCATCGTGATCATCGGTCCGTCACAGCCCGTGACGGGGAAAGGTGGAGCGGCCATCGCCGCGTGCCAAGAAAGCGCCGTGACCTGGCTTGAGAAGAAAGCGCGTGAGTATCCCGCCGATTGGCTGGGCTGGAGGGTCGGACTATTTCGACCACTTCCCACCTGAACCATGCCGTCGGCAGTGCTGCAGGCGCTCTATACTTGTCAGATGTCACGTCTCGTTTTAGTGCTGACCCGGCTCGTCGTCCTGGCGATGACGTTCGCCGCCATCCTCGGTCCGTCATTCAATCCTGCCGACCAGAAGGTGTTGGCCGCGAACAACCCCGTTGAACTTGTTGTCGAGAATCTCAATGGAAGCCAGTTCGTTTATGTCGTGTTCCATGCGCTGGACCGCGATGGCTTCTGTAACCCGCCAGACGGGGCTGTCAGCCTGCACCCCGTGCTCGGTATCCCGGTCGATTTCGTCATCGAAGCTGGCGACGGGGTGATCATCCAGAACAGCGGCGGCGCAGCGAGCTTCGGCCGCAGCGCAACCGGCGTGACGGCCTTCTCCACGGCCGTGAACGCGGCTTCGGCCAGCCCGATCCGTTCCTTTGCACCGCTTGTGCAGGGCATCACGGATGAGTGCCAAGCCTGGATCAAGGTCTCGCAGAGCCTCCCCGGGCCGCTACGCGTCCTTGTCAGCGTACCGGGCGACGACGGCGGCAAGGTCGGGTTCGTGGCCGACCTTGCACGCCCGCAGGCTGTGGAGCTGACCCTCAACTTCCGGTGGAGCCTGGTCATCTGGCAGGGTGCAGACGGCATGGCCCCGGCGGACGCCCTCCGCGGTCCCGCTGGCGCCACCGACATCACAGGCCAGGTAACTGCCGTTTATGGCTGGGAGGCGGCCGGGCAGGCGTGGCGCGCCTTTTTCCCGTCCGGCGCGAGCCTCCCCGGTGCCAACGACCTCAATGCACTCAAAGCGGGCGCCGCCTACTGGATCGCCGTCACCGGCCCTGAGAGCATCACCTGGTCCATCGCGAAAGCCAAGTAACTGCCGGAATGGAACCACGCACTCCTGGTACGAGCCGCTGCGTGACGCCGAAGCAATCACGCGAGGCGTGGGCTACGTTCTCGCCCGTCCCAACGTCTTCCTGAATACCTCAAGCGACGCGACTCTGCTACGCCAGACACTGGATGCCGCGAACTCCGAACAACCCCCTCCATCGGCCGACGCCCTTCAGCGGGACGTGGCTCACCACCAGATGGAATTGCGCTTCGTGCGCGGCCTTTCAGACTCCATTTAGGGACACCCCGGGGCGAGCACAACCGACGGCCATTCACCCCACCCAGATAATCATCGAGCGATTCCGGCCCGTGCTTTGGCTCCCACACGAAGCCCCGCGATCTATGCTTCGAGCCGTTCCTTGGCCAGCCACATGGCTACGAACGCGGCAGTCCGAGACCCCGCGTGGCAACGATGCTTCGCTGGATTTCCGAAGTACCGCCCGCGATCGTGCGCGAGACGGCGTTGAGATAGCCGTGCCGAACCTGGGCACCCAAGCTTTCTACAGCGGAGCTTGCGGCGCCCGCCATCCCAAGGAGCTGCATCCCTGCGGCCATCATCCGCTGCGACCACTCCGTGCCGAATACCTTCGCGCCCGAGGCCTCGGCGTTCGGGACAAGGCCCTGGCTCTGCATCCAGGCCACCCGATAACACATCAGCCGACCGACTTCGAGTTCAAGCGCAAGTTCGGCAAGCCGCATGCGGACAGCAGGCGCGAGGCTGCCTCCCTTTGCCTGGCGGCGGGCTTCCGCCATCACATCGTGAAAAAGGTACTCGAGGTCGATGAGCCGCTCGATGCCCGAGCGTTCGAAGTCGAGGTGCTCGGCGAGGATGTACCAGCCCTGGTTCTCGTCGCCGACCCGGCGAGCGACGGGGACTCGCACTTCGTCGAAGAAGACCTCATTAAAGTGGTGCTCACCGGTCATGTCCGGCAACGGGCGGATGGTGACGCCCGGCGCGTCCAGGTCAGCCATGAGGCAGCTGATGCCTTTGTGCTTCGGGGCGTTTGGATCAGTGCGAACCACGAGCCAGATGCAGTCGGATTCATGCGCGTTCGACGTCCAGATCTTCTGCCCTGAGACGACGTACTCGTCCCCGTCGCGGACTGCGCGCGTGGTGACAGATGCGAGGTCGGAGCCCGCACCAGGTTCAGAGAGGCCAAGGGCGAAGCTGACGTTCGCATTCATGATTCGCGGGATCCATTCGCTCTTCTGCTGCTCAGTACCGTGGAGGATGAGCGACGGCCCTACCTGCCTTTCGGCGATGAAGTGGTAACCGCGCGGTGCGTTCGCGAGGATCATCTCCTCGGTGTAGATCATCTGCTCGAGCGCGCCGAGGCCGCGCCCTCCGTACTGCTCGGGCCAGGCGATGCCGATCCAGCGACGCTCCGCGAGCTTCTTCGAGAAGGCACGGTCGCTGCCATGGATGGGGCGCTCGCCTCCGAGTTCGGCCTTGAGGAACTCCTGGAGTTCGTGGCGGAACTCCTGCTGAGCTTCAGTGAACTGGAATCGCATCTCGTTCCTCCCTGGTTCTGGATATCGATGCCGGTTGCGTTTCTGCTAAGAGCTGATCC
>JBDTVB010000103.1:0-6668 GCA_040007415.1 Anaerolineaceae bacterium | reverse complement strand
CCTGCCGGGCAGGGGTGAGCTGGTAGGCGGCCTTCAACAGCAGTGGCGCGGCAACCGTCGTCGCGATCGTAACGACGATGGCGATCGAAAAGGCGCTGTTGTCCACCACGCCGGAGGAGAGGCCGACGGAGGCCACGACGAGCGCGATTTCGCCGCGACCAACCATCCCGGCGCCCACCCGCAGCGATGTCGGGAGGGACTCGCGGCAGAGCAGCGCGGGTAGCCCGCAGCCCACCACCTTCGTCGCGATCGCAACCACCACGATGATGGCGCAAAGCAAAGGCGCTCGCGTGAGGTCATCCGCACTCACGTGGGTACCGATGTAGACGAAGAAGATGGGAATGAAGAGCGAATAGCTAAGCCGCGAAACGGGCTCGACGATGTGATGGCCGAGGTCCGTGCGGGAAAGCATTACGCCTGCCAGGAAGGCCCCGGTGACATCCGCCAGGCCGCCGACTCGGAAGGCGACCCAGGCGAAGCCCAGGGCCATGGCGAGTGCCAACGCCACCCGGGTGTCGGGTGATTCGATGCGCGTGTGGTGTTCGAGGATCAGCGGCATCGCCCAGCGAGAAAAGGCGAACGCCATACCGGAGAAGAGAAGGAGCTTGCCGATCGGCTCGAGGATACTGCCGCCCGACTCGGCAACCACCAGCGCACTCAGGACCAGCACGCCCAGGACATCATCGATGATCGCCGCGCCCATGATGATGCTCCCTTCGCGGCTGCGTGAACGACCCATCTCCTTCAGCGTTTCGGCGGTGATGCTGACAGACGTCGCGGTCAAGATCGCCCCGAGGAACAGCGCGTGCATCGGTTCCATTCCAGCGGCAATGCCGATGGCGTACCCGGCGCCAAGTGGCAGCACCACCCCTCCGATGGCGACGATTAGGGCCGTCTTTCCTACGGAGCGAAGCCCCTGCGGGTCGGTTTCGAGGCCCGCGAGGAACATGAGCAATACCACGCCCACCTGCCCGATGTTGCCCACGAAGGCGTCCTGTTCGATGAAACCGAAGAGCGCCGGGCCGGCCAGCAGCCCCGCCACGATGATCCCCAGCACGGAGGGCATGCCAAGCCGCGAGGAGATGCTCCCGGCTACTTTGGCCAGGAGCAGAAGAGCGGCGATCATCATCAAGCTGTCAGGTGAGGTTTCCACAACTCGAACTCTATGAGGCGGGCGTTTCCAACGGTTTGCGGGCGTGTTACGCGTCGATTGCGAAGACGTTTCGACTGTGTTTCAGAATGCACGGCCGGGGCGCCGCAAAGAGGGGGAAGAGCAAGGCTCCTCCCCCTCCTGCGAGGCGATGCAAGGCGAGGGTGCTAGCGCGCTGGCGTCACCCCAGGGATGAACGTCCCAGGTTCGATACCACGCTCTGACGGCATGTCTTCCACCGGGTAGGCGTGCGTGCCCATCTCCGGCAGGTCCAGGCCGAGCAGTTCGTCTTCGGGCTTCGAGCGATAGATACCCATCGCCATCAGCACCTTGAAGAGGACGTACGACGTACCAAACGACCAGATTGCGATGGCGGCCACGCCGATCACCTGGGCGACCAACTGGCGGCCGTCTCCAAAGAAGAGTCCCTTGATCGGGTGGCCAACCACCAGGAAGTCCGGCGCAGTGCCATCTGCGAACAGACCCACCGCGAGGACGCCGAACGCACCACAGACTCCATGCACCGAGAACGCACCAACCGGGTCATCGATCTTCAGCGTCTTTTCGACGAAGACGAGCGAGACGCAGACCAGCACACCGGCGAGCGCGCCGATGATCACTGCCAGGATGGGGCTGACGTACCCCGATGGGGCGGTGATCGCAACCAGCCCGGCGAGGATGCCGTTGATCATGTAGCCAGGGTCGTACTTTCGCAGTGTGGCTTTGGCATACACCATCGCCGCAACGGACCCTCCGGCGCCAGCGAGCATGGTGACAACTGCCACTTCGCCGATGCGCAGGTTGCCGCTGCCGCTCGCCCCAAGCGTGGACCCGGGGTTGAAGCCGAACCAACCGAAAGCGAGGATGAAGGTGCCGATCGCTGCCATGTTCAGGTTGTGGCCGGGCATCGCATTCGCGGAGCCGTCCTTGTTGAACTTGCCGAGCCGCGGCCCGAGCACCCAGGCCCCAGCCAGGGCCGCCCAGCCTCCAACCATGTGCACCACGCCCGATCCGGCGAAGTCCACGTACGGCCGTTCCAGCCCGCTCTTGTAGAGGCCGAAGAGCCACCCGCCCCCCCAGACCCAGTTCGCGACGATCGGTTGGACGAGCGCGCCAACCACCACGCCCCAGATCATGAAGCTCATCCACGTCCAACGTTCGGCGACCGCACCGGTGAGGATTGTGGCTGCGGTATCCATGAACACCATCTGGAAGAGGAAGAGGACGGCGATGCCAACGTCCAGCGAGCCCGGCGAAAGGAAGAACCCTTTGTAGCCGAAGATCCCGTAATCGACGCCGGAGATCGTGATGCTGAATTCTTTGTTGAGCGCGAGCAGGCCGGACCCGAGGTTCGTTGGTCCCGTGAGCCCAACGCCCCCGAAGGCGATCGCGAAGCCAACCGCCCAGTAGGCGAGCATGCCGATGCCGTAGACCATGAAGTTGGTCATCATCACGTGCATGGCACTCTTGGCACGGCAGAAGCCGGTTTCGACCATCGCGAAGCCAGCCTGCATGAACATCACCATGTAGCCGGTGATCAACACCCAGACGAAGTTGATGGCGATGCGGTTCTGGTTGACGTATCCAGCGAGGTTGTAGGCGAACGGTTCGTTCGTCTGAGCGTCGCTGAAGACCTTCGCGGTAGCGTCGGCATCGACAGCGCCGTCGGCGCCAGTGACGGCGAAGCCCTGGCCGCCGCCGATCCCGATGCCGCCGAGATCTTCAGCGGTACCGGTGGTTGTGCCACTCGGGTCAACCGTTGGGCCGTCGGCGAATGCTGCCGTGGCGCCGAGTGCGAGAACAACGGCGGCGACCGGCGCGAGCATGGCGGCGGCGCGGATGCTTCCGAGCATGCCGGTCGGGCGGTAAGCCGCCGCTGCCTTCGAAGCGAGCGGCAGCCGCTTCGCAAGTTGTTTCACCGCCGCATCCTGGCGAGACCCCGTGGCCCTCACCCAGAACGAACCGTTACCGGTCTTGCCGACTAGCGCAACGCCCTTCGTTGAAGCGCGATAGCCCACGAACTCGGTGTACGG
Organism: Anaerolineaceae bacterium; assembly: GCA_040007415.1. Classification (GTDB taxonomy): domain Bacteria; phylum Chloroflexota; class Dehalococcoidia; order Tepidiformales; family Tepidiformaceae; genus PNKC01. The sequence goes on along the minus strand of JBDTVB010000103.1, from coordinate 3,485 downwards.
GCGATAGAGCAGCCGTCCGAGCGCGACACCCTGGGTGGTGAAGCGATAGCGAATCGGCAGTTGCACCAACGCCAGCGTAGAAGCGGCGACGATCAGTTCGAAGCCGGCTGAGATGTACCCGGTGGCTGCGCCCAGGAGCATCAGCCCTCCTACGGAGTAGACCGTCGAGCGATGGTACTGGACCCGCTCGCGGAAACTCAGGAGGACCTCGCCCGTGGGCGTGCCTTCAATTCGGGCGCTGCGGACTGAGGTGACCCGGCCAAGCGCGATGACCAGGCAACCGATGATCGGTGCGAGAAACAGCAGTGTTTCCAAGGTCAGTTACCCCCCTCTGTAAGAATTGGTTCGGCACGGCGGAAGAGCCGCGCGGGCGAAAATCGTCCGAGCTGTGGATACCCGGTCTGGCGGTAGAAGATCCCTTTCGACTTGTCCTTGGAGAACTGGCGAAGCTCCAAAGCCGCGTGGAAACTCTCCGAATCTGGTGGCGGCAGAGCGAGAGCAACGTCCAACTCGCGCATCGCCTGGTCGTAGAAGCCGAGGCGGGCGAGGAACTCTCCCAGCTTCGAACGGCAGATGAAGCTCGCGGGCGCCATCCTCACTGCCTCTTCGAGTTCGGCGCGGGCGTCCGCGATTCGCGTGGCCCGCAGGTAGGCGATCCCCAGGTACGCCCTCGCCACTGCCCAATCTGGGCGCTCGTCGCAAAGCCGCTCGAGTACCGAGACAGCCGTTGCCACTTCGCGTTTCGCCAGCAGCCCCACGGCGTGGCCAAGCACGATCTGGTCGTCGCGAAAGGCTGGAGTCGCCGTTGGTGTCGCACCGGAAGCTTCCCCATCGGGAATCGAAACCGGCCGTAGCCGAAGCCCGCAAGCGACGCAAAACGACTCGTCGGTTGCTGCCGCCTGGCCGCAGTGGCCGCAATAGCGGAGGGTCATTGGGAATGCCCCAACGGATCCTCGCGGCGGCGGGCCATTTCGCCTCCGCGCCCGCCTGGTGGGACGTGTTTGACCATCGCGTTCACCCCCTTGCCGCTGCACCGCGGCTCTCCGTGCGTGACCGGTGTCTCCGGCCCAGGACCGCGCGAGAGGGGGAATCGGGAACAGACCGCGTTATGCGGTCTGGAGTGTCGACAGCGTGGTCAGAGCCAGGGTGAACCGCACCGCTCTCGCGAACGTTTCACGCTGGCTGCCATTCCAAGCCCCTCTGCGCCTTCGACAATTCGAACGTTAGGGGGCGGCGGTTTCCGGCTGATTTCGTGCCCGTTTCCGGCTCATTTCGCGTCGATGACGTTCACGTTTCGCCGGGAATGCGCGATGTACGGTGTCCGCCCGATCGTCGCCCCAAGACCGAGGCCACGGCATCCCAGCCCGGTTCCCCACCCGCGGCGTGCCGATCACTCACCGGGGGGAGTCACTCCCGCGCTTCGGGCACTCGTACAGTTGTTGGCAATTGTGTCTCGGTCTCGTACTCTGGCCCCAGCACGGGGACCCCTCGATGGCCCCACGCTGGTGGTACCGCATGCTCCTCGCCCTCGATATCGGCAACACCTCCATCCACCTCGGTCTCTTCGACGGCGAAACCCTCAAACACACCTGGCGAATCGGCGTCGAGCAGGAGAAGCTCCCGGACGAATACGGCGTGCTCATCCTCAGCCTGCTGGCTACCGGCAAGGTGACCACAGACCAGGTAGACGACTGCATCATCGGCTGCGACGTTCCGCCGCTGATCCCCACTTTCGAGACGGTCTGTAAGAAGTACTTCGGGCTCGAGCCGATGGTCGTCGGCCAGGGGCTCCGGACGGGGGTTCGAATCCTCTACGACAATCCAAAACAGCTTGGGGCGGACCGCATCATCGATGCCGTGGCCGCGATCAAGCAGTACGGCGCGCCGGTGATCGTAGTCGACTTCGGCACCGCCACGGTCTTCGACGCCGTCAACGAAGCCGGCGACTACCTCGGTGGTGCGATCGCCCCAGGTATCGGGATCTCCAGTGAGGCACTCTTCAGCCGTGCCGCAATGCTCTACCGCGTGCAGTTGGAGCGTCCCCCCGTCGCAATCGGCAAGAACACGATTCATGCGATGCAATCGGGCATCTTCTTCGGCTACGTCGGCTTGGTCGAAGGGATCGTCGCGCGATTCAAGGCAGAGTTGACCGGAGACGTGAAGGTGATCGCCACCGGTGGCCTCGCCCGCGAAATAGCCGAGGCAACCACCTGCATCGACTTCATCGACGGCGACCTCACCCTCAACGGCCTGCGTTACATCTACGAACTCAACGCGGACATCCGATGACCGAGCCCGCCGAACTTCTTGTCGACCGTCGCGAGTTGCCGCTTGCCGGCCGCCGCATCGCACTCGGCGTGACCGGTTCGATAGCGGCGTTCAAGGCGGCGGACCTCGCTAGTAAACTCCGCCAGGCGGGCGCGACCGTGGAAGTGATCATGACGCGGGCCGCCACCCAGTTCATCACGCCGCTCACCTTCCAATCGCTGACGGGGTTGCCGGTGATCGTTGATATGTTCACAGCTGCCGAGCCGGAGGCGCACGTTGAGGTGGCTCGCCGCGCCGACGCGCTGGTGATCGCGCCCGCAACCGCCGATTGTATTGCCAACCTGGCCCACGGCCAGACCCCGGACATGGTCACGCTCACCGCCCTTGCGATCACCGCTCCCGTGCTCGTTGCGCCGGCGATGGATAGCCAGATGTGGGAACACGCCGCCACCCAGTCAAACGTTGAGACACTGCGTTCGCGCGGGGTGACGTTCATCGGCCCAGCTTCTGGCCGGCTGGCGAGCGGTCGCACCGGCGCCGGCCGGCTGGCGGAGCCGCAACAGGTGCTCGGTGCGCTGCGGGCGCTGCTCGGCCAGCAGTCGGGAGACCTCGTCGGCCGCCACATCGTCGTGAGCGCCGGTCCAACCCAGGAGCCGATCGATCCCGTGCGCTACATCGGCAACCGCTCGACCGGTAAAATGGGTTTCGCCATTGCTGAGGCCGCCCGCGACCGTGGCGCACGCGTGACGCTCGTCAGCGGCCCCGTGGCCCTCGAAACACCATTCGGCGTAGACCGCCTCGATGTGCGCACCGTCGCCGAGATGCTGGCCGCCCTGCAAGTGGCAACCGCCCACTCGGATGCGATCATCATGGCCGCCGCGCCCGCCGACTTCCGTCCCGCCAACCCCGCCGGCCACAAGCTCAAGAAGTCAGATGGCGCCGACCTGATGACGATCGAACTGACCAAGACCTCGGACATCATCGCGACCCTGCCGGGGGGCGGCGTGCGCGTCGGCTTCGCGGCCGAAACCCGCAACCTGGCGGAATATGCACGGGCGAAACTGCCCGCCAAGCGGCTGCACTTCATCGTCGCGAACGACGTTTCGGCCACCGGAAGCGGGTTCGGTACCGAGACGAACGAGGTCACATTCTTCCATGACGACGGCCGCCACGAAGAACTGCCGTTGCTCAGCAAGTACGCGGTCGCGCACGCGATT
>JBDTVB010000102.1:0-6693 GCA_040007415.1 Anaerolineaceae bacterium | reverse complement strand
ACAAACGGGCTCCAATTCACACCCGAAGAGGCGAAGGTCCAGCAGTCCGGCGGCACGTTCACCGACGTCTTTGACGCCGACGGCCTGGCCAGCCACCTGCCATGGCTCTGGTGGCTGGTGTGGCTGGAAATCGCCGCGTTCGCGGCTTTCCCATGGGTCTCCTGGCTCTTCCGGGCGTTGCCGGATCGCGGGTATGGACTTTCCAAACTGCTTGGTCTCGGGGCGGTCGTCCTGCCGACGTGGGCGCTGGTCGCATGGGGCGGTCCCCACTTCTCGGGTGGGCTGGTATGGATGGCGTTCGGCGTTGCCATCGTCGCGGGGCTGGGGGTCGGCTTCCGCCGCCGCCAGGCCTTGCGCGCGGAGTTCCGCGAACACTGGCACTCCTGGCTGGCGATGGAACTCGCCTTCCTCGGCGCCTTCGCGGTGTTTCTGCTGTTGCGCTACTTCAACCCGGACCTCTGGCACCATCCCCAGGGCGGCGAAAAGCCGATGGAGATCGCCTACCTCACCGCCGTCACCCGGTCGACCACCATGCCTCCCTACGACCCCTGGTTCGCCGGCGGCTCAATGAACTACTACTACATGGGCTGGTTCTTCCTCGCCGTTCCCATTCGCGCCCTCAAACCGCTCCCGGAAGTCGCCTTCAATCTCGGCATTCCAACGTTCGCAGCGCTCGGCGTGAGCGTCGCCTTCTCCACAGCGCACAACCTCGTTGGTCTTGCCTCAAAGACGCGAACGCGCATCGGCGATGCCACGTCACACAACTGGCGGCGCCCCGCCATCGCCGCTGGCGTCTTCGGCGCGATTCTGCTCACCTTCATGGCCAACCTGGACGGGGCGCACCAAACCATCGAGCGTTTCCAATCGGTCAACACCTGGGGAGCGGCCTCCGGAACGCCGGTGATCGGCGGTGCCGTCGGCCTCGCCGGCGGGCTCTGGCAGTTCCTTGTGCACGGCGCAAGCCTGCCTCCGTTCGATTGGTGGCAAAGCTCACGCGTCCACTTCGGTCAGTTCGATATCACCGAGTTTCCGTTCTGGTCGCTCCTCTTCGCTGATCTCCACCCCCACTTGATGGGCGTCCCGTTCTTCGGACTGGTGATCGCCCTTTCGGTCGCCTACGCGGTCACCGTCCAGGCGGGCCTGAGGGCCCAAACGTGGCTCGTCGCGGCCTTCATCGGGCTCGCCGTCGGCCTTGTGCGGACCGTGCACACGTGGGACTTCCCTACCGCGGCGTTGATCGCCGGGGCAGCCATCCCTGTCGGCCAACTCTTGGCCTCGGGGCGCTGGCAGACCCGCTTCTGGAACGCCGTCGCCCATCTCGCCCTCGCCGGGTTAGTGGCTACGGTCGTCTTCGCCCCCTACACCGCGCACTTCGAAACGTTCGACCCCGGGGTAATCCGCGCCCCCGAGACCACGCAGGCTCACCAGTTCTTCGTCCAGTACGGCATCTTCATCGCGATCGCCATCGCCTTCATTGCCGTCCGCTACCGCGAGGTCCTTACCGAACGCAACTTCGATCACGGCCGCAATCCCGTAATGGCCACGGTCAATGGCCGCTGGGAGCTACTTGCCCTGGCAGTGTTCACCACTGGCCTCACGGCCTTCACCTGGACCTTCGGGCTCACGACCATCGCGCTCGCCACCGTGATCCTCCTCTTCCTCCTGAACCTCCTCTGGCTCGAAATCCGCGCGCCGGAGAAAGACCTTCCACGCACGCTCGGCACCGCGCTGTTCGTCCTTGGTTTTGGCATCGCCGCGGGGACCGACGTGGTCACTCTGAAGAACGACATCGTGCGGATGAATACCGTCTTCAAGTTCTCGCTCCAGGCGTGGCAGTGCTTCGCCCTCGCCAGCGCGTTCGGCGGCTGGTACGTCATGAGCGCGCTTTGGGAGGTGCGCGGTGCACGCGCCCTTCCGCGGCCCGGCCGTCGCCTCGTCGCGTGGTCAGCGGCGATAGCCTTCGGCCTGCTCCTGTTCGGCAGCAGCATCTTCCTCTGGTCCGGCACCGGCGCCCGCCAGGATCAGCGCTTTGCAGCCCTCGCGCCAACGCTCGACGGCCTCGCCTTCCTCGGGTCCGCCGAATACCCCGAAGACCTCGGCGACGAGAACCCCGCGAACGACCGCCGACTGAAGCTCTCCGACGATGAACCGCTGATCGAGTGGCTGCGCCAGAACGTCCAGGGCAGCCCGGTCATCGTCGAAGCGGTTGGGCCGCTCTACCACTGGACAGGGCGCATCTCCGAATACACTGGCCTCCCAGCGGTCATCGGCTGGGATTGGCACCAGGTTCAACAGCGTACTGACTACACCAACCTCATCCAGGAGCGCCGCAGCGAGACAGCCCGCTTCTTCCGCGATTCGTCGGTCGACACCGGGGCGAACTACCTGCGCAAATACAACGTGAGCTACATCGTCGTCGGCACCGAAGAGGTGGCCTGGGGCACGCCGGCGGGCCTGGCGAAGATGGCCAGCATCCCTGGCGTTGGCCGGGTCTTCGAGTCCGGTGAGTACGCCATCTACCACGTCGACCAATCGGCCCTTCCCCCCGCCCGCTGACCTGGCCCCGTTTCAGCTTCCTCCACCCCGGCGTACGCTAGCCCGATGCGGCTCTCCCCAGAGACCATCGAACGTCTCTCCCCCTTCGTGCCACGCCAGGACCTGCAGCGAGTGCGCGTGGTCACGTCCGCGCCCGGCCGGTGGTTGCCGGCTCTCTTCGGCATGAGCGCTACCACCGTCGCCCCGTTCGTCTGCTTCCGCGCTGGCAAGTTCGATCCATCGACAGCTCGTGGCCTGGCCATTATCGCCCACGAAGCACATCACCTCCGGCAGGTCCGCGAGTTCGGCTGGTTCGGCTTCTACGCCCGCTACTTCGTCGGCCAGTTCCGCTGCGGCTTTCGCCACGCCCGCCACCCGCTCGAAATCCCGGCAATCGAAGTGCAAGGCCTGGCCCTGGAGGCCATGAATGCTCAATGGCCCTCTGGACCCCATTGATTGGCCCATTGAGCCCTATTCGATGCGTCCGCGCGCAGCAACGCTGATGCCGCTTATCGGGGGCCCGTCCGAACGAACCGGCGTCGGAGTCCGTCGCGCGGCCCCCTGAGGTAGGCCACTCGGAGGTACAGCGTCATGGCAATGGTTGGCGGTGGAGAGATGGTCATCCGCGCCCTCGAACAGCAGGGAGTGCGCGAAGTGTTCGCCCTTTCGGGAGGCCACCTCGATCCGATCTTTCAGGCATGCCATGAGCACGGCCTGCGGTTGATCGATACCCGGCACGAAGCGGCCGCGGCTCACATGGCGGACGGCTTCGCCCGCACAACCGGTCGACCGGGTGTAGCCATCGTCACAGCCGGGCCAGGCGTCGCCAACGCTGTCACCGGAGTCGCAAACGCGTGGATGGACGCCGTCCCGATGATCTGCATCGGCGGCCGGAGCCCGCTGCGCGATGAGGATCGGCTCCCTCTGCAGAACCTTGACCAGCTCGCGCTGATGACACCAATCACCAAGTACGCCCGAACGGTGCTCCATCCCGAACGGATCTCCGAGTACATGGCAACCGCCTGGCGGCACGCAGTGTCCGGCCGGCCTGGTCCCGTCTTCCTGGACATCCCGGTGGACGTTCTCTACACGCCGGTGGACGAGAGTCAAGTGGCGACGTTTGCGCACTTCGTTCCGGAAGGGCGGCCCGCCGCCGATATCGCGTCCATCGATCGGGCACTCGACGCACTATGCGAAGCCGAGCGTCCTTGCATCTTCGCGGGCGGCGGCATCGTCTTCTCCGATGCCCAGGCCGAACTCCGCGAGTTCGCCGCGTTGACGCGAATCCCCGTATTCATGAATCCCAAGGCGCGTGGCGTAGTCTCCGAGCGCTCTGACCTGGGATACGGCAGCCTCGGCCTTGCGGCCCACCCCGTCGCGCACTCCGCAGGCGGTGGCCAACCGGATACGATCCTCATGCTCGGCGCCCGGGTCGGCATGTTCACCGGTTCATCCGGCGGCCTCGGTACGCCTTCCGTTATTCCTCCCGATGCGACCCTCATCCAGGTGGACATCGAGCCCGAGGAGATAGGGAGGATTCGGGACGTCCAGATCGGGCTCGTCGGAGACGTTCGCGAAACCCTCCGGCTGTTCATCCAGCGCGCGAAAGGCCGCCAGTTCCGCGATCACGAGCGTTGGATTGCTGGCGTCGGCAAGGCGGCAGACTTTCACCGTTCCATGTTCGACGAGGCGATCGCAGAGGACGAAGGCCCCATCCACCAGGCACGGCTCGTCCGCGAAATCTCCAACTTCCTCGGCGACGAAGCGATCATCGTGGCGGATGGCGGCGAAACCTCCCAGTGGATGGCTGACCAGGCGATCGTCTCAGAGGGTGGCCACTATTTGAGTCACGGCTACCTCGGCTGCCTCGGGGTCGGCATTCCCTTCGGGCTCGCCGCTAAAGTCGCTCACCCAAACAAGAAGGTGCTCACGATCGTCGGGGATGGGTCAGCTGGGCTGAACATCGCCGAGTTCGACACCGCCGTTCGGCACAACGTCCCCCTCGTGACAGTTGTCAACAACGACCAGGGCTGGGGGATGATTCGCCACGGCCAGCTACTGCGGTACGAACAGACCGTTGGCGCCGAGCTTGGCACGGTTCGTTACGACGAGGTGGCCGCCGGGTTCGGCGCCTACAGCGAACTGGTCACCGAACCCACGGCAATCCTACCCGCGCTCGAGCGCGCGTTTGCCAGCGGGCGCCCGGCCTGCCTCAACGTCATGACAGACCCGGCGCAGCCTTACCGGCCCCCCGGCGGAAGCCAGAGAACCGCCAGGGAACGCCGCGAGCAAGAGCAGGCGACAAAGGAAGTCGAGCTGCCCTACTACGGGCGCCGCAAACTCGAAAGCCACGCCTGATCGCTGGCGCGCAGTCCACAGCAATCAATCTGCACTCAACGCAGCCCGGCGAAGCCGGGTTACGTTCGCGTCCGCGGTTCTGACTCAACAGCCCGAGCGAATCGATCGTAAGATCTTAAGAACGCTGGTCGGGTTCGCGCCCGCGCCGACGGGTCAGGAGCAAATCGCCAGATGAGCGACCGAATGGCAACCAACCCAGCCACTGTGCTCGAACGCCTCCCGCGACAAGACTCGTTCTCGCGCACCGCTCGTCGGCGAATCGTCTCGATTCCCGTGTTCCTTCTCGGTGCAATCCTCGCCATCGCCCTCGCGCCGCTTCTCTACCCGGTCGCCTTCGCAGTCGATATCGTCGGTCGCCGCCGCCTTGCCACGGTCCGCGCAATCACTATGGCTCACGTTTACCTCGCCTGTGAGGCCGCTGGAATCGTCGTTTCGGCGTGGATCTGGATCGTCCACCAGCGCAACGAGGAGCGGTTTCTCGAAGCGAACTTCCGCCTCCAGTGCTGGTGGGCGAACTCCATCTACGAAGCTGGCGCCCGCGTCTTCGGCGTCAGCGTTGTCGTCGACGGAGACGAACTCGTCACTCCCGGGCCGATCCTTGTCTTCGCTCGCCACGTCAGCCCAATCGATAACCTCATCCCTTCTGTCCTGATCTCCCGGGCCCATGGCCTGCGCCTCCGCTGGGTGATCAATCGGTCGCTCCTACGCGACCCCTGTCTCGACATCGTTGGCAACCGCCTCCCCAACTGCTTCGTGGCCGCAAGTTCAGGTGACAGCGACGCCGAAATCCGACGAGTCGAGGCGCTCGGGCGCAGCCTCGGCGAGTGGGACGGCGTGCTCATCTTTCCAGAAGGAGCCCTCTACTCGCCCGCTCGCCGAGAACGTGTCCTGCGCCGCTTCGAAGCCGCCGGCGATGCAGCTCTTTACGAACGCGCAAGACGGCTCAAGAACGTTCTCCCGCCGCGTCTCGGCGGCTCGCTCGCCCTGCTCGACTCTGCGCGGGGCGTTGACGCCGTCTTCCTCGCCCACACCGGGCTGGAAGACGCAACCGCCTACCGTAATATCCTCGGCGGGGGGCTCATCGGCCGGAAGGTCCAGGTAACAATGCGCCGCGTGCCTGCCGCCAAAATCCCCACCACCCGCGATGGCCGGATTGACTGGCTCTTCGAAAACTGGGAGATGGTGGACCAGTGGGTCGCTGCCCACTCCCCCGAGCGAACCGTGTAGTTGGGCCATGCCCGGTGATCTCGCTCTCGTCCTGCACTTGCCGTCTTCACTCTAATGTCCCTGTTGTGGCTGGTTAGCCTCGCCTTGAAAGACCCGAGCATCGTAGAAATCATATGGGGCTTCGAATTCGTCAATGTCGCCTGGGCAGCGTTCGCAACCGGCAACGGCTACGAAGGGCGCAAACTGCTGATCGGCGGCCAGCCAACTTGCTGGCGATCTTCAGCCCGATCATATGACCGTCCTGCTCACCCTCGTCTCCGGTGTGCCCCTGCTCGAGAAATCCCTCAGCCGACGGCGGGCGGGCTACGCAAACTACATCGCGCGCACCAGCAGCTTCGTCCCACGACGCCCTAAGCAGCTCACGTCAACGACGCCTGATCGCTGACCGCCCCCAACTCGTGCCAAACAGCGCGCGACCGGTAAACTGGGCTCATGTTCGAATCGCTGACCGATAAGCTGCAGGGAGCCTTCAAGAAGTTCGGCTCCCGCGGAATTGTGACCGAAGAAGACCTCGACCAGGCACTCCGCGAAGTGCGAATGGCAATGCTTGAGGCAGATGTGAACTTCAAGGTC
>JBDTVB010000101.1:0-6787 GCA_040007415.1 Anaerolineaceae bacterium | reverse complement strand
AACGACGCCTTCTGCTCAAAGCTCGAAGCGGCCGCCTCGCTCGCCGGTGAAAAGACCTGGCGGCTGCCGATGTTCAAGGAGTACGACGAGTACATCAAGAGCGATGTGGCTGACCAGATCAATACCACCAAGCGCGGCGCGGGCACGATTGCGGGCGCGAAGTTCCTCGAGCCGTTCGTTGGTGACACGCCCTGGATCCACATGGACATCGCGGGCGTCGACAATATGCCCGCGGACAAAGGGTGGATTGCCAAAGGCGCGAGCGGCTACAGCGTCCGCGCGATGATCAACCTCGCAGTGGCGATGGCTGAGTAATCAGCCCTGCATCAACGTCCGGGGCCGCCTGCGGGCGGTTCCTTGCGCCCGGATGTCGATCTTCACATAAGCCGTCTGGCCCTCGAAATGCACATCGGTCGGGTATCCGGATTCGCGAAAGACGGTAAGCATTCCCTGGTTTTCGGCAAGGGTGATCGCCGTCAACCGTTCGATCTCTTGGCCTTTGGCGTGTTCAGCGAGCATGCGCAGCAGCATGCCGCCGATGCCTTGCGACTGAAGGTCATCCTCAACCACGAAGGCCACCTCAGCGGAGTGTTCGGTTTCGCGCTCGTAGCGGCCTACCGCCCGGACCGCGTCTTCGCCTGGGAAGCAGGCGACGAATGCGGCCCGGTCGCAGAAATCGACCTCGGCAAAGTGCTCGGCCATGACTTCCGAGAGGTAGGGCATGGCAGTAAAGAAACGAAGACGCGTCGTCTCCCGAGAAAGGCGCTGATGGAATGCCTGCAGCCGTGGGGCGTCATCAGGTTCGATTCGCCGGAAGCGCATGGTGCGGCCGTCTCTCAGCTCGGCGTCGCGCTCCTCCGGCGATGCATCAGTCGGCGCTTTCCTGGATTGTGCGTTGCTCATCTGGTGAGTCAAGTGTAACCGAGGCATGTTTCGAACCTGATCAGCGGGGAACAGACGGTCAGAGCTTGCGCTGGAGATAGTCCAGGATAACGTCGAAACGGTCCTTCCGGTGGCTTGGCCTGCCGGCCCGTGAAAGCTCGTGATCCTCGTCCGGGAAGCGCACGAACTCCACATCCTTGCGGTGCTGCTTGAGGACAACGAAGAGCTGTTCGCCCTGCGAAATCGGGCAGCGCAGGTCGTTTTCGGAGTGGAGGATGAGCACAGGGGTCTCGATATTCTTCGCGTAGGTCAGGGGAGACTGGCGCAGCAACAACTCCAGGTCGTCCTGGATCGTCGCTGCTTCGCCAAGGTATTGCCGGTTGAACGTCCCTCCGATGTCGCTTGCGCCCTGCATGCTGTACCAGTCGTTCACGGCCCGTTCGCTGATAGCCGCCTTGAAGCGCTGCGTGTGGCCAATGATCCAGGTGGTCATGAAGCCTCCGTAACTTCCGCCCATAACCCCTAACCTTGACTGGTCAGCCCAGGGCATTCGCCCCAACGCGGTATCGAAGGCCGTCATCACATCGTGGTAGTCCGGGCCGCCCATGTCGCCAACTGGCGCCCGGGAGAACGCGGTGCTCTGCCCGGAGCTGCCGCGCGGGTTGCAGAAGACCACTCCGTAGCCCGCACCCGTATAGACCTGGAACTCGTCGAAGAACGTTTCGCCGAACTGCCCGAACGGTCCGCCGTGGACGTTCAGGAGCAACGGATACTCTCTTCCCGCCTCGAACCCCGCGGGCTTCATTACCCAGCAATCGACCTCCACGCCCTCCTCCGTCGGGACCACGAAGTGCTCAGCAGCAGAGATCCCGGCACCCGCGACGAAGGCCGAGTTGAAGTTAGTCAGCGGCCGCTCGACCCCGGTCTTGAGGTTCAACAAGGAAACCTCCGCCGGCGCGGAAATGCTGGTGGAGGTCATCGCCATCCATTCCCGATCGGCCGAGACCGAGTACCAGTTCACCATCCTTCGGGCATCGCTCAACCACGCCGTCATGTGGCCTACTTGGGCGCGAATTGGAGAGACGATTCCGCGATCCTGCGCTGCGGAGAGCAAGCTCCCGTCTGGACACCAGGTCGGCCGGGCCGCAGAAGTTGGCGTGCCCAGGCCCGTCTCGCGGTCGAACGCAGGCTCCACGGGTCGAAGATTTCCGCCAGCCGCGTCCGCGACCCACAAGACTCCGTTTGACGGCCAGACCGGGTGGTTGATGTAGGCGAGCGTGCTCCCATCCGGCGACCAGGAAGGCGCACCGCACCCGCCCTTTGTGTCAGTGATCTGCCGGGGCTCACCTCCGGCCACGGGAACCACCCAAACGTCCGAATCGCTGTCGTACTCGCGCTCAGCGTGCCGCGCGGAGATAAACGCGATCTGCGAAGCGTCCGGCGACCACGCGGGTTGCGTATCGTCCCAATCGCCATCCGTGATCTGCACGGCATCGCCGTGCTCAACAGCGATCACGAAGAGATGCCGCCGGTGGTCGTACGTGAACCCTTCACCGTTCACGCGGTACTTCATGCTCGTGATTCGGCGGTAGGGCTTCGCTTTCTTTGTGTCCGGATCCGGTGCTTCCCCGGTCTTCGCACTGAACACGAGCTTCTTCCCATCAGGTGACCAAACCGGGGTTCCCCCTCCAAGCGGCAGCTTCGTTAGCACGCGCGATTCGCCCCCGGTGGCAGAGATCACGCAGAGCTGAGGCTTCTCCTCACCCCGTTCGGAGAGGAACGCCAACGACCGCCCGTCCGGAGACCAGCGCGGCGCCGAATCCCGTTTCGCCCCCGCGGTGAACTGTTGCGGCTCCCCGCCGTCCGTCGCAACCAGCCAGATCGCCGACCGGTAGCTGTCGTCCGACCGTTCCATCCTGGTGACCACAAACGCCACCTTCCGCCCGTCGGGCGAGATCTCGCTCTCGCCTACCCACGCGATGTCGTAGATGTCCTCTGGTTTCACGGGCCGCCTCCTTCAATTAGACGTATTCGAGTAGCTGCATCCCGACACCCGCCATCTCGGACGCCGGGATCGTCGCGACGCGCGTCCCAGGAAGCACTCCGTTCGCCGGGTCGTTCGGAGTGAAGCCGAGTCTCCGTGCCTTGCTCACAGCCTCGTCCAGGTTTGGCACTTCGAATGCGCACATGCTGGCGATTCCCGCAGGGCGACTGTGGATTCGGCTCTCGGGCCCATCCGGGCCGATAAGCTCGAAGATCGCGTCCCCCACCTTCATCTGGTGGATGATCATCCCCGGGCCACGCACTTCTCCGAAAACTGGCACCTCCAGTACCTCCGACCAGAAGCGCGTTGCCGCCTCCAGGTCTGGTGTGATGGCGGCGAGATGATCGAGTCGTTTCAAAGGGAACGTGTGTGCGAACCGGCCGGCCGCGACTCGCCGAGAGTGCCGCTCATTGGCGGTCTCGCCGTACTCCACCAGACCCAGTGCGAACCCCAGGGCAGCCACCCCATCGATCGGCGCAACATCGCAGATCTTCCGTCCATCGATTCCGAGGACGGCGCCTACCTCAGTTGCGATCCCTCGCTTGCCTAGCTGCGACACCACATCGTGGAGGCCAGTCACCTCCAGCATGACCCGGGCGATTCCGCTGTCCATCCGATCCAGGTAGAGCGTCCGGCCTGCGCGCTCGGCCTCCGCTCGATCGCGAATGCCAAGCAATTCAACGTAGAAGTCGTCGCCGGAACCGACGAAGAACGCACGGTTCTCCGTGCCGATGCCCAGGTGCGCAGCCTGCGGAGTTAAGGCAAGCCCAAGCTTTTCGTAAGGACGTGAGGAGTCAGCAAGGGAAGAGACGGGCACAACGACATGGTCAAGGGACGTTACGAGCATCGGCCGATTCTACTCCGCCGGAGGCGAGAGTGACTGCCCACGGATTCGTCTACACTTCGCGAACAGTCACCAGTGGAGAGACCCGAGATGATCACCGGCAGCGCATTCTTCGACTCCAGCGGTGGCCGCCACATTTACGAACAGTGGTGGCGACCTGACCACGGCGAACCTCGCGGCGTCGCCGCCATCTGCCACGGCTTCGCGGAGCACAGCGGACGGTACGGCGAGGTTGCGGCATACCTCAACGGCCGGGGCTACGTCGTCGAGGCACTGGACCTCCGGGGGCATGGCCGGTCGGACGGTGTCCGCGTGCATGTTCACTCCTTCAACGAATACCTCAACGACCTCCACCGCTTCCTCAAAAACGTTCGCCGGCGAAACCCCGGCCTGCCGGTGGTCCTGCTGGGGCACAGCATGGGCGGCGGAATTGCCGTTCTCTACGTCATCGCACGCCAGCCGGACCTCGCTGGCGTCGTTCTCAGCGGCCCCGCCGTCGGTTCCGATTTCATCAAACTCTCGCGGGCTCGTCGGCTAGCACTGAAGCTCCTGTCGGTCGCGCCCCGCCTCAGGTTGCCAAGCTTGCCTGCAACTGCCGTCTCCCGCGATCCGGCAGTTGTGCGCGCGTATGAAGAGGACCCGCTCGTCTTCCGCGGCGGTTCCACCGTCGCCCACGCCGTCGCGGGAGCGCGCGCGATTAACCGCGCCGCGCGCGACATGGAGCAGATTGACCTCCCGCTTCTCATCCTTCACGGAACGGCGGACACGCTCGTTCCTGTTGGTGGGAGCGAAGAGCTCAACCGGCGTGCCCGGTCTCCGGACAAGGCGCTGAAGCTGTACGAAGGGCTCTATCATGAGGTGCTGAACGAACCAGAACGTCTCGACGTCCTGGGAGACATCGCTGCCTGGCTGGACGAACGAATCTTGCCGGTGGCGCAGTAGGAGGCTCCCGATGCGCACCGAGTTCTACGAAGCGGACCCGTTTGGGGGCAGCCGGGGCAACCTCCTGGTCGCGATCGATTCCGACTACCGTTGGGAGAAGGGCGACGAGGTCTGGGTGCAAACCGGCGAAACGAAACTCAAGCTCCGGGTCACGTGGGTGAATGTCACGGTGCGCGACGGGGTGGTCTCGCGCGAACTCCTGGGGTTGAAGCTTTGACCCCCCAGGCGACACCCCACCCTCGCCGTGCCTGGCTTCTTCCCGCCGCGGTCATCGCCATCCTGGTCATGGTAGTAGCAGCTACTCTGGGTCTCGCCTGGCAGCTCAACCGTGACACCCTGCCAGCCGCGCCGCCGACGTTTCGTGCCCCAGCGCCCAGCATTGCGGTGAGTGTCTACGAAGTGAAGGAGGCAAATGCAGGCGGGCTCGTCCTGGCGTCCGCCGATGGGACCGATGTCCGGGTCCCCCGTCCATCGTCCATTGACGCAGTCGTCCAGGGAGGCTCACTCAAGGCGGGCGATTGGGTGAACGTTATCGGAATCGTCGACGAGGTGCGTAACTTCTCCATCCGCGCCATTCTTGTGTTACCTGAACACGGCGCCGCCGGAGCAGACGGCGTTGCGCGGACGCCGTCTGGTTTCAGTGGGCTGGAAACGCGTCGAGATCCCGCGGAACGCATCATCATCGGCGGCCAGGTGATCCGTTTCAACGAAGGGCAAGCAACACTCCTTGGGCCGTCCGGGGAAGTAGCGCTTACGGTGCGGCAGGACGCCCAGCTGTTCCGCGTGGAAAAGGGTGACCCCGCGGGAATTCGGGCCGGGGACCGCCTCGCCTCGACCCGGGCGGCGGTGGCGGACGTTGCCCTTGCAGCCGCGCTGGTCTCCGTCCAGGTGCCACTCTCGCGTACTGAATTGTCTCCCGGCCGCCCGTAGGTCCCCAGGGTCACTCGACGCGCAGCGCCTGCGCATCCGATGTGCGATTCACGGTCCGGGTCGCCAGGGTCAGGGCGGCAACGAAGATTCCCAGGACGAGCACGAGCCCGGCGCCAACCAATAGCCACTCCGTGACCAGGATGAACGGCGGTTCCACCTTCGCCCCGGTTTCGGTGACGTCCAGGAAGGTGAGCATCTGACGCCCGAGGAAGAGGCCGAGTATCGCGCCAGCGCCCGTGCCGGCGACGAAGACAACCGTGTATTCCAGTGCCAGCATGCGAAAGAGTTGGAGCCTGGAAAAGCCCATCGCGTGGACCAGCGCGAACTCGGCCCTCCGGCGGCTGACCGCCGCTCGCAACGATGCAAGCAACCCCGCCGCTACCAACGCCATCACAGCAACGAACGCCAACAACAGGATGCCACTGCCACCGGCGGCGATCAGTGGGTTCTTCTCGTTGCGCTGCAGCGTCTCCTGAAGGCTCACCGTCCGATCAAGGGCCCAATCCGATCCTTTCAGAGAGGCTTTCACTGCCTCGAGGTCGGCCGTTGGCGAAAGTGAGAGCCACACTTCGTTCGAGCCCAAAGAGCCCTTGCCCAGGAAGTTCGATGTATCGGCCCAGAGCATCATCAGGTCCCGGTTCACCACCACGACCGGGCCAATCGTTGATTGGGTGGTCGGGAACAGGTCAAACTCCGCCTTCACCGAAATGGGGATCAGCGCGTTGCTGTCCGTGACTGCCAGGCCTGTGCTGCCGGTGTGGAGGCCGGTGCTGTTGGCGAAACTCTTGCTCACGATCGCAGGGATCGGCGTGATCTGGCCTGTAACGAAGATTCCCCGAGGGTCCTTCGACGAACCGGCATGGAAGGTGAGCCGCCCTGCCGCTTTTCCCCCATGCACCTGGTCTGCTGCAGTCCCGAAGACGTCCGGCGTCTTGTCTCGCGTTTCGAACGAGGACCACCGCGACGGCCCCTCGAAGTCCTCCGCGACGCTCGCCGTACCCGCCGCGTCGGTAACCGTGATGTCATCCAAGTAGAGAGGAGGGTAGGCAATTCCGAACCGCCCGTTGGGTTCGCTGACGAGGATGGAGGCGAGGGTCAGTGGGTAAGCCGGCTCTCCAGTGAACTTGGTTTCGAACGCAGCGGTT
>JBDTVB010000100.1:0-6836 GCA_040007415.1 Anaerolineaceae bacterium | reverse complement strand
GGCCTTCGCGCAGGGCAGCCTGGGCCGCCGCCCGAGCATTGGTCAGGACGCCGGCGGCGGCCACGCGCACCAAGGGAAAGCCTTCTGCAGCGCAGAGCGCGAGCACCCGAGCGTGGACGGAATCCGCTTCCAGAGATGTCCCCATCGGCTCAGGGTAGCCTATCGAGACGGAACGCTTGCGGACTTCTGTTCGGAACAGGTTTGACGATAACCCGAACGCATTGTTAAAGTTGGCGCGAACATGCGTTCGAAAGGCGCCTCGCACTATGAAAGAACTTTCCGGCAAGCAGGGTCAGATTCTCGACTTCCTTCGTACCTTCATCGAAGAGAAGGACTACCCGCCGAGCATCCGCGATATCCAGGACGGCTGCGCGATCAGCAGCACTTCCGTGGTCGATTACAACCTCCGGAAGCTGGAAGAGAAGAGCTACATTCGACGGGATCGTGAAGTGTCGCGGGGAATCGAAATCCTCGGCAGCCGGGGCCGCCGTACGCGCATCGTCGAGGTGCCGGTCCTGGGCTCGATCGCCGCAGGCCAGCCGATCCCCGTGCCCTCGAGCGAACGCTGGGGCAACGACAGCGAGGACACAGTCGCTGTCACTGAAGATATGGTGCGTGGCCGCCAGAACGTTTTCGCCCTGCGCGTCAAGGGGACTTCGATGATCGATGACCTGATCGACGACGGCGACATCGTGTTCCTTGAACCCGCGCGATCCGCCAATGACGGTGAGAAGGTCGCAGTCTGGCTCAAGGATCGGGGCGAGGTAACGCTGAAGCGCATTTACCACGAGGGCGAGCGGGTGCGGCTCCAGCCCGCGAACAGTACGATGCAGCCCATCTACACGACCGCCGACAACGTAGAGATACAGGGACGGTTCATCTCATCATTCCGACCCAGCGACTGACAAATCTTGGCAACCGGAGACCTTTGACGGGGCCTGCGAAGGCCCCGTTTCCATCCCATGACTGAGCCCATCATCAGCGTGAGGGACCTCACTATCCGCTACCGGACGAAGGAAT
This sequence comes from Anaerolineaceae bacterium, assembly GCA_040007415.1. Classification (GTDB taxonomy): domain Bacteria; phylum Chloroflexota; class Dehalococcoidia; order Tepidiformales; family Tepidiformaceae; genus PNKC01. The sequence goes on along the minus strand of JBDTVB010000100.1, from coordinate 5,816 downwards.
CGACGGTGTACGCGGTGGAGGCTGCCTCGTTCGACCTGTTTCCCGGGCAGGTACTGACGTTGGTAGGTGAGTCGGGGTCCGGCAAGACCACGGCGGGGATGTCTATCCTCCGTCTTCTCCCGCAAACGGCGGAAGTGCTCAGCGGTGAGGTGCTGTTCGAGGGCCGCAACCTGCTGGCACTGGAAGACCGGCAGCTTCGCCCCCTTCGCGGCCAGCGGATCGCGATGATCTTTCAGGACCCCGTCGCCGGTCTCAATCCGGTCTTGAGCATCGGTTCCCAGGTGGCGGAGATGCTCACCAGCCACCTTGATATCAACAAGAAAGAGGCGAACAAGCGGGTCCAGGAGATCCTTCGCGAGGTGGGCCTTTCGGACCCGGAGCGAGTGGCGAAGTCCTATCCGTTTCAGCTCTCTGGTGGTATGTGCCAGCGCGTGATGATCGGCATCGCGACCGCCCTGGACCCGGACGTAATCATCGCCGACGAACCGACGAGCGCACTGGACGTGACGATCCAGGCGCAGATTCTCCACCAGCTGGACCAACTGAGAAAGACCCGCGGCACCGCGATCTTGTTGATCACGCACGATTTTGGTGTGGTGGCACAGATGGCGGACGAGGTGGCGGTGATGTACGCCGGGCGGATAGTGGAAACTGGCGGCGTGATGCAGATGCTGAAGGCGCCGCTGCACCCTTACACGCACGGGCTGTTGGCCACGCTACCGCGCGTGGATGGGGCGAACGAACACTTGCGCCAGATCCCGGGTCACCCGCCAGAACTGTTGGAGCCCGCGGAACATTGTCCGTTCCTGCCGCGCTGCCCGAAGGTGATGAACGTCTGCCGGACGAGCGGGCCGCCACCGCTCGAAGCGTCGGACGAACGCCGCCACCCTGTCGCTTGCTACAACCCGGTCTGGCAGGCGGAGAGCTAACGCGTGGCGATTGGGCGCGGCGGCGCTTCGCCGATCAGCCCGGTTAGCCGCATGAGCATCAGTTCGAAGGCGACATCTTCGCGCTGTTCGCCGGACTTGAATGCTCGTTCCGACTCGACAATGGCGGCGTAGGCGCGCCGCAGGCCGGCGTGGCCGAGTTTCCGCGCGCGGCGGACCGCTTCATCCCGCAGCCGCGGATACGCTCCGGCGTTGCCGAGTGCTTTCGCTATCGCGTCGTCGGGGGCACGGTCATCGAGCAGGTCGAGGATTGTCGCTGACTGGCGATACCCGGTGAGCACCGAGGCGAGGAGGGCCTGGTATTCGGCGCCGTCGCGCAGCAGCCACGCCAGGCGTTCCATCGCGACGGCGAGGTTGCCATCTCGGACGGCATCCACGAAGGCGAAGGTGTTTGTCTCACGTTCTCCGGCGCAGATGCGGTTGACTTCGGCGACTCCGACCGGGGCGCCGTTCGCCCAGAGCGCAAGCTTGTCCAGCTCGTTGGCGATGGCAAGGGTGTCGGATTGGAGTAGGTTGGCGAGCAGCTGCGCGGGGTCCGATTCGGCGGTCGCCTCTTCGCCCTGGTGGAGTTCGCCGGCCCGTGCCAGCCCCATGCGGAAGGCAATCCCTCTGGCGCGCGCTTCGTTGCGGATGTAGTTCACCAGTTCGCCAGGGGAGAGCTTCTTGAAGGCTACGTCCTCAACGCCGTGAATGCCCTTGAGCGCTTTCAGCATGGGGTTGTTGGCGAACGCCCGGCCATCATCGGAGACGCCAGTGAAGACGAGGATGGTGGTCTCAGGCAGCCCGCTTTTCAGCGCCGCGAGTAACGGTTCGAATGCGCCCAGGACGCGCGTTTGGCGCTGCTCGCCGCCGCCCGAGGGAGCCCCGGCGCGCGGTTCGAAGCGTTCGAAGAAGTGTTCGACCACGATCAAGCGTTTCGGCGCGAGGAACGGGACCGACATCGCTGGTCCGAGGATCTCTTCGGCCTTGACGCTTCGGCCCTCGAGCTCGGTGAGGTTGGTGATCAGCATTCCGCTGCCGCCGTCGGCGATATCGCGTAACTCGCGAATTCGCTTGCGAATCGCGAGCTCATCGGCGCCGTAGAGGAGGACGATCACAGCGATACGGTACAGGACGGGCGGACGAAGTGGGGGGTTGCGACGGGATCAGTCGCTCAGGAAACACGCCTGGATGGCGGCAGCAATTTCGGGGGAGCCAGTGAGCTCGCCAAGAGCCTCGGCAGGGGACTGCCCGCGAATGAACTGGAAGAAGCCGGAAGTGCTTGTCTTGAGGTGGATGTCGGTAGTCATCGCGCGCTGGCGTTGGGGATGAATATGGCCGTCGTGGATGGCCAGTGTCCAGGAGTTGCACTGCTCACTGTCGGCGATTTCGATGGACATGCTGGCTACGAGGTCACCGGCGCGTTCTGGGTGAAACGAGAACGCTGGAACCACCCGCATCGCGAAGTCCGTTGAAACCTCATGCCCGATCTGCTCCTGCGTGAAACCGGTGGTGTGCTCGCGGCCCCATTCGACAAGGGCGGAGAGGATCGGACGGACCGTCCAGCCCTTCTCAGTCAGCGTGTACTCGACGCGAGGCGGGAGCTCCTTGTAGTAGTTCCGGTCCACCAGGCCTTCAGATTCCAGCCGTTTCAGGCGGTCCGAAAGTACGTTGGGAGACATGCCGGCGCAGCTTTCCAGGATGTCGTTGTAGCGATGGAGGCCGGCCATCAGGTCTCGCAGGATCAGGAGCGTCCATCGGTCGCCGAGCACATCGAGGGTCTGGGCGATCACGCAGGGGTGGTTGTAGGTCTTTCGTGCTCCGTCCGTCTCTGCGGTCCGATGGGCCATAGGGGCTGCTCCGTTACGTTTCGTAAAGACTTCTTCATTCGATAGCCTCAGGGCTATTGACTTCATAGTAGCGGTTGGCTATTCTTCGTCGTACACCAGTGCTACCGATTTGATAGCGCTAGAAATCATACGAAACAAGCGTAGCCGACTCGCGAAGAGCGAGTCAACCAAGGAGGCAAACGCCATGGCAACCGCCACGAACACCCTGCCCAAAGCCGACCACTTTCACCGCTGGCGCCTCGATGAGCCGAATGGCCCCGTGAGCTCAGGCGTCTGCAAGGTTTGCGGCACCACCAAGCAGTTCAAGAATTGGCTCCAGGATGGTGATTTTATCACCAACGAAGAGCACCGTTCCGCAGCCGCCTAGTTCTTGTTCCCAGTCAGTTCCGGCAGCGACTTATCCCGCTCCGGAAACAGCGAAGGCCGTCCCGCACAAACGGGGCGGCCTTTCGTGTTGGTTGATGAGCGGCAAGCCGGCACCATGTGCGGTCGCCTACACTGGCCCGGATGGGTAGTAAACCGCCTGGCTCTCGGGCAACGGACATTCTCCTCGAAATGCCTTTGGCGAAGCACTCGGATGTTGTCCCGGCTGTAGAAGACCGTTGGTATCTCCTGTTCATTGGTGGAGCGCTGCTGATGGCGGTTGGCGGCGGCTTCGTCCTAGCTGTCCTGCTTTCGCTCGCGGAAGCGGGAAGCCTCGGGCTCGAAGACCGCGTCCCGTGGCTGATCCAGGCGCACGGCTGGGCGCAGGTCCAGGGCTGGGCCGGGCTGTTCGTCGCGGGCATGGGGCTGCGCCTCCTGCCGCGGTTCGCCGGACGCAAGCCGATCGCCCGTGGGTTGGCCGTTCCGGTCTTCGCACTGCTCTTCAGCGGTGTCGTACTTCGCACCTTCTCGCAATCGCACCGGCCCGGCGGGGCCACTGACGGCCTCTTCCTGGCCGGCGAAGTGTTGGCCGCAGGTGGCGTCGCGGGTGTCGCCGGGTTGGTTGGCTGGACACTGATCCGCGGGCGGCAGGTGGCGGAGCCGTGGCGGTGGTTCGCCTTTGCGGGCGCTTCCTGGTGGGCGATCTGGGCCTTGCTCCTTCTTCGCCAGGGGGTAACCGGGGCCGCCAACCATGCCTACATCACCGCTGCGACGGACGACGCCACGTCCTGGGCAGTCTTGCTTGGCGCCATCGGGAACTTCATCTGGGCCGTTCAGAGCCGCTCCGTTCCGGTCTTCTTTGGCCGCAAGACACCTGCCCTGCGCCGTGCGCTTGGCCCCGGTATCGCGCTGAACATCGGGGCTCTCGCGATTCTGGCCTCACCGTGGCTCGGGGACTCTGGACATCGACGGAGTTTGGCGAGCGCAGGGTTTCTGCTGTGCGGCGCGGCGCTACTCTTGCTGCCGCCACTGGCGGGCGCGGTCCGGGGCGAAGCGACACGACTCCGGCCCAGGGCGCGACCGGCCGCCAAGTTCGTGCTCTGGGGGAATCGCTTCGCCATGCTCGCCGGGGCGCTGTTGATCTGCGCCGCGGTCTCAGATGTGGTCTTCGACGGCGAACGCGCTGCCGCAGCGCGAGACGCCGCTCGCCATGCTTACGGACTCGGGCTGGTGACGCTGCTGATCGTGGGCATGGCCCAACTGGTGGCGCCGTTCTTCGCCCTGCGGCGGTTGGATGCCAGCGGCGCGTCGCTGCTCGATCGCGGCGTGTGGTGGTGCCTGATCTCCGCGGCCACGCTGCGCGTGGCGACGGGCCTCGCTGCAGATGACTGGTCGGGGGACTCCCGCTGGCACGCCTCGGCGCTCGCCGGGATGCTTGGTTGGCTCGGGTTGGTGCTGTTTGTGACCACCGTTATCCAGGCGATCCGCAGCGAACCGCGGCTGAAGGCGCAGTTAGCGGCTACCGCAGATGCGGCCCGCACGGGACATCGCTAACCGGCTACTCAGCGGCGATCGCGGGCGTGATGACCGCAAATGCCCACCCGAGGGCGATCGCGGCCGCGAAAGGCCCGGCCACGAGGTGGCTGATCAGCGGTGGAAACGCGTCGGGAGATGCGTTTCCGACGTCCGCCGCGAGGATTGTGGCGACCCCCTGGTGTTCGGCGCCCAGAAGCCAGTAGCGCACTGCCGGCGTGGTGAGCGCGTTTCGCACCCATTGCGAGCGGGTGCCGCGTACCGTGCTGACGATGAGCCGTCCCTCGAGCAGGCCCCCAACCAACGGCGTGCGGCGGGGAGTCCCAGACCTGCGCCCGGTGGTTTCAAGCACCACCAATCCAGCCGGTATTAGTCCGGGCGAGCCGAGCCCGGCCCTCACCCACGGCTCAACTACGGCGTTCAGGCTGCGAAAGAACTGCGCTTCGAGTTCGCGCGCGGTGGTTGGCATCTCCGAATCATCCACGTGGCAGCCCTGCCAGTACCATAAGGTCGCGCGCCAACGCCTGGCCCAGCCCGGCGCCGGTATCCGCGGACCCAGCCATCTTGGAACGAAAGATGCGATCGCCGTTGGCCACCAGGCCATGGAGCTTCAAGGTCGTGCCAAAGTGTTCTGCATAGGCGCCCGCCGGAAAGCTGCAGCCGCCGTCGATGGTGGCCAGGAAGACTCGCTCAGCGGTCACCACTTGCCGGAGAATCGGGTCATCGAGACTGGCTAGCAGGGCACGCAGTTCAATGTCATCGGAGCGGCACTCCACCGCGAGCACGCCCTGGGCTGGCGCCGGGAGGATCTCTTCGAAGCCAAAAACGTGCGTCGCCCGGCGCTCGAGTCCGAGGCGCTTCAGGCCGGCAAGGGCGAGTACAGCAGCATCGTAGTCGCCCGCGTCCACCTTTGCGATGCGCGTGTCGACATTGCCGCGAATAGGCACGATCTCCACGTCTGGCCGGATCTCGCGAAGCTGGGCGGTGCGCCGAGCGCTACTGGTGCCGACCCGTGCTCCAGCGGGGAGCCCGCGAAACGACATTCGATTGCGGCTCACGAGGGCATCGCGAGGGTCCTCGCGCAGCGGCACGGCGGCGATGACGAGGCCGGCCGGGCGCTTGGTCGGCAAGTCTTTGTAGCTGT
>JBDTVB010000099.1:0-6852 GCA_040007415.1 Anaerolineaceae bacterium | reverse complement strand
GTCGTCGTTCGCGGCTTGCAACAGGTCGTAGACTTCGCCGAGCCAATCCGCCACCGACTCCCACGCTCCAGCAGTCTCAGCGCATCCCCGCGATTCCAGCGCTTCAAGCGAAGAGAACAACATCACGAGGAACGTTGGCAATCGCCGCTGCTCGTAGCCCAGTCGGGCGACCCCCACCCAGCGAAGGTCTTCCCGACAGCTCCCATGAACGCGCTGCGCCGGGATCGCGCCAGCAAGCTCGTTCGCCTCAGTGTCTGGCAGCGTCCGGATCCAGTCTTGAACCGTCGATGGCGCCACTTCGCTCAGGTCGAGTACAGAGAGTGCGGCGAGACGGCGATCCGGCGATCCGTCCTGGATTTCGCTCACCAGTTCCTCTGTCGGAAGGCGACGAAACGCGGCCGCATGTTGCTGCCAGCCGTCGTACTGAGGTGGGAGGCGTCGGTCCATCCACCCCAGAGTAACAGCCTTCAGCCCGGCGTTCTGTGCGCTTGGTGATAGACTCGAAACCATGGAATTGACCCAGTTCAAGCGCCATCGGCGGCTCCGCGGAAGCGCCGCGCTGCGCGGTCTGGTGCGTGAGACCGGACTTACGGCGCAGCACCTGGTCTACCCGCTCTTTGTGGACGCCAACATCTCCGATCGTCAGCCGATCCGATCGATGCCCGGCCAGGATCGACTGAGCCTGGGTTCGTTGCGTGCCGAATCCGCGGATCTTGCCCGGCTGAAAGTGCCGGCTGCGCTGCTGTTCGGACTGCCCATATCGAAAGACGAGCGAGGAAGCGGCGCGTGGGCGAGAGACGGCGTCGTGCAACAGTCCGTCGCCCGGCTGAAGGACGCCAACCCCGAGCTACTCGTGGTTGGCGACGTCTGCCTCTGCGAGTACACGTCCCATGGCCACTGCGGGTTGCTGACCGCCGACGGACAGGTGGACAACGACGCGAGCCTGCCACTGATCGCCGAAACCGCGGTAAGCCTGGCAGAAGCGGGCTGCGACATCATCGCCCCGAGCGACATGATGGACGGCCGCGTCGCGGCGATTCGCGTCGCGCTCGATTCGGCCGGATTCGCTCAGATACCGATTCTGTCTTACGCGGCGAAGTTCGCCAGCGCCTTCTACGGCCCATTCCGCGAGGCCGCAGACAGTACCCCCGCATTCGGCGATCGGCGCGGCTACCAGATGGACCCGGCAAACGGACGAATGGCAATGGACGAGGTCCTGACCGACCTCGCCGAAGGCGCAGACATGGTGATGGTGAAACCTGCGCTCCCGTACCTGGACGTCCTCCGTCAGGTTCGAGACGCGGTGAACGTCCCAGTCGCTGCCTACAACGTAAGCGGCGAATACAGCATGCTCATGGCCGCCGTCCAGAACGGCTGGTTGGACGAAGACAGGGCCGTTGACGAGACGCTCACAAGCATTCGCCGCGCCGGGGCGGACATCGTGATCACTTATCACGCAAAACAGTGGGCAGCTCGCCAGTAGGGGCTTGGTCGCCGTCGTTCCCGTTTCGTTCGCGAACGCGGCGCCTTTCTCGGCGCTTCTCAATCCGCGCAGCGCAAACTTTGTATTCCGGGATCCGCGAGACGTCGTCGTAGACGTTGTTCGTGAGGAAGTTCGCGGCGCTCTCTCCGAGTTTCACGAAGGGCACGAAGACACTTCCGGGCTGAACAGAGTCTGTTGTCACCGCCACACCCGAACCCCGGCCACGGCGCGAGAAGAGCACCACAGGGTCACTGTCAGCGATACCTGCGGCGGCGGCGTCACTGGGATGAATGGCGATCGGCAACTCACTCAGGCTCTCCATCAACCCCTCCACACGACGTGTGATAGTCCCGCCGTGCCAGTGGTAGAGGACGCGGCCGGTGTTCAGGGTCAGGGGGTACTCAGCATCGGGAAGCTCGCCTGCCGCCACCGACTGCCGCACTGGTACGAATTTGCCCAGACCCCGTGGAAATGATTCGCCGTACAGAAACGGAGTCCCCGGATGGTCAGGGGTTGGGCAGGGCCACTGAATGCCGCCGTCACGATCCAACCGGTCGTGGCTCAATCCGCGCAGAAAGGGGGTCAGGGTGGCCATCTCATCGAACACTTGGCTCGAGTTGGTGTACGAAAACTGGCGTGAATCCACGCCCACGGCGGGAGCCATCCGCCGCCCGAGCTCAGCGATGATCTCCCAGTCTGGGCGGCTTTCGCCGACCGGTGCAATCGCCCGGCGAACGCGTTGCACTCTGCGTTCGCTGTTCGTGAATGTCCCATCCTTCTCCGCGAACGAACAGGCCGGTAGCACGACATCCGCAAGCTGCGCCGTCTCGTGCATGAACAGATCCTGGACCACGAGGAAGTCCAGCGACTGAATGAGTTCGGTGGCGTGGTGCACGTTCGGCTCGCTGAGCAAGGGGTTCTCGCCGACGATGTACATCGCGCGAATGTCGCCCAGGGCGATGCGCTCGATCATGTCCGTCGCCTTCATTCCCTCAACCGATGGCAAGCCACTTCCCCAGAGCTCCTCGAACGGCGCCAGTGTCTCGTTGCTGTACTTCTGGTAGCCGGGGAGCGAATCCGGCACGCAACCGGCATCGCCACAGCCCTGTACGTTATTCTGACCACGAAGAGGCGAAACGCCCGAACCAGGCCGCCCGAGCTGTCCCGTGAGCAGCGCCAAGTTCAGGAGCGAGTGTGCATTCGCCGTGCCGTTGGTGTGCTGGGTAACGCCCATCCCCCAGACCAAACAACTCCCCGGTTCGTTGGCATCCAGCACCGGGGGACGCGCGTAAAGAAGTGCCGCCGCCCGAATGTCGGAGGCCGCTACGCCACACGTCTCTGCGCACTCGTCCACGCTGACTCCGTTGAGTGCGGCCAACCATTCTGCGAAACCCTCGGTGCGACTCTGCACGAACGCGCGGTTCTCAAGACGGGCATCGAGGATCGAACGCGCCATGCCGGTGAAAAGCCCCACGTCTGTGCCCGGGCGAGGCTGCAGGAATATCGTCGCGCGGTCGCACATCTCGATGCGCCGCGGGTTCACGACAATCAGCTTCGTTCCGCGGCTGTCGATCGCTCGCCTCATTCGCGACGCGATTACGGGATGGTTCGAACCCGGGTCGCAACCAACCAGCACGATGCACGACGCCGCTTCGTAGTCGGTGTACGAGTTGCTCGTCGCCCCACTGCCGAACTGCTGGAGCATCGCCTCAACGCTGGGCGAATGGCAAAGTCGCGTGCAGTGGTCGATGTTGTTGGTGCCCATGACCAGGCGAACGAACTTCTGCTGGACGAAAGCGTCTTCGTTCGTGGCTTTCGCTGAGGCGAAGCTGCCGAAGCTGCCGCGAAACGCGAGGAAGCGCTCTGCGATCAAGTCGAGCGCATCATTCCACGTGGCCTCCGTCAGTTCGCCGTTGCGTCGGATTAGCGGTGTGGTTAGGCGGTCGGCGTGGTTTACGTAGGTCGTTCCAAACCGTCCCTTCACGCAGAGCATGCCGTCGCTCGAAAGGTTTTGGGGGTCGTCATCCACCCACCGAATTCGGTCACTGGCGTCTACGTTGAGAGTGATGCCGCAACCGACGCCACAGTACGGGCAGGTGCTCTTGATGCGGCGATTCATGCGGCGCCTCCACTTTTCGGGCGCAGCGCGGTCGTGGGACAGGCTGCAACACAAGAACCGCAAGAAGTGCAGACAGAATCGCGAAACGCGTCTCCCGCGCCGGGGCTAACCACTGTCCCGCGTCCGCGCCCAGCCAGACCGATCGCGCTGATGTGCTGTAACGATTGGCACGCCGATACGCAGCGGCCGCAGAGGATGCAGGCCGCCTCGTGGAAGCTGAAGAATGGGTTGGACGGGTCCTCGGCCCGACCGCTGACGCGGTTGAACGGCGTGTCAGTCACCCCGGCGCGCACGGCCGTTTCCGCCACCGTTCCTGCGAGCGGTCCACCGCGTTCGGTTGGCGCCGTGTCCGTCTGCATTGAGAGGGTTAGATGGAGCACACCGCGCCGCACCTTCCTGGCGCGCTCGGTCTCCGTCTCCACCGCCTTCACACTCGACGCTGGCGTCGCGCAGGCTGCGACGATCCGGCCATCTGCCTCCACCAAACAGGTTCGGCAAGCGCCGATTGCAGCCAGGTTGTCGTCCTTGCAGAGGTGCGGCAGATCGATGCCAGCGGCCAGCAGCGTATCCAGCACTGAACCAACCGCCGCTATGACCGTCCTGTTTACCAGCAATGTCATGCGAACAGCTCCGGCCAGAAGTGGCGCGCCGAACGGATTGGCCCGGGGGCCATCTGCCCGAGGCCACAGAGCGACCCGAGCCCGACTACCTCAAGCAGGTCGTCCGTCCCGATCCCCATCTCCGATCCCTGAAGGGCGCTCAAGAGCCGAGGCAGTCCCTCGCGGCACGGTGTGCACTTCCCGCACGATTCATCCGCGTTGAACGCCGCCATCGCCAGTACCGCGGCATGCAGGTCTGAACTCGAATCCAGCACCACCATCCCGCCGGATCCCGCGACGGCACCCGTCGCATGCATCATGCCCGGCAGCAACAGCCGGTCGAGCTCGGCCTCCGGCAGAAACCCGCCCGATGGTCCGCCTGCGAGGACAGCAGCTACTGGGCCATCAATCGCGCCTCCAGCGTGTTCAACCAGTTCCCTCAGAGGCGACCCTAGCTGCATCTCGTAGAGGCCCGGCCTCTTCACCCGCCCGCTCAGGCTGAAGAGCTTGGTTCCTGGCGCGTCCTGCGTGCCCAGCGATCGGAACGAGCCCGCCTCCCCGCGAAACACCACCGAAAGCTGCGCGATCGTCTCAACGTTATTCACAACCGTCGGCATTCCGAAAAGCCCCGATTCCACGGGAAATGGTGGCCGCAGGCGAGGCACGGGTTTCCTGCCCTCGAGCGCATTGAGCAACGTCGTCTCTTCGCCCAAGACATACCCTCCACCACCCGAGACGACCAACGGCTCGACAGGCAAGAGTGCGCGTGAGACCCGTAACGCCCCAGTCAGTGCCTCTCGCATCGGCGCAGCTTCGCCATTGACAAACACGACGATGACCGTGGGTCGCAGTACCGCGGCGGCGATAGCCAGGCCCTCGATGAACCGCCTTGGGCGCCGCTGGAGCAGAGCGCGATCCTTGAAGACGCCCGGTTCCCCCTCTTCGGCGTTCACTACCAGGGCGATAGGACGGCGCTGTGCGATGGCGCCCCGCCACTTGGTGGCAACTGGAAAATAGGCGCCCCCGCGGCCGCGCAAGCCCGCTGCTTCAATGACGTCGAGCGCTGCATCCGTTCCCTGGCGCTGTGCCGTGACGAGGCCTTTCCAGTCTCCTACATCGTCTGCCAGGAGAGGTCCGGCGAGACAGATCCGCTCCTCAGGAAACGGCTCTTCGGCGCCATCGACGGGTGCATCGAAACAGCGGAACCGACACCCCGCGGACGGATCTCGCGACGGCGCGGCACCGTTTAGCGCGCAACTCAAGCCGCCGCATCGCGTCTCCGACGGCTTCCCGAGTTCGAAGCGGAACATCGGATACGAAGTTGCCGCTTCCCACGCCTCTGCGAGAGGAATCCGGAGCGAAGCAGCGACTCCTGCAACGGCCTCGCGTGAAACCGAACCTTCGCGCTCGAGCGCGTCATGCAGCCGAGTGAGGAGGTGAAAGCGGGGCGGCAACTCATCGGCGGGCATATGGAGATGCTAGCGGCAGCAGCCGCCGCAAGCACTACGCCCGCTTCAACACAGGCACGGTCGAACTCTGCCCGGGGTGAGCAACCGTCCGGCGGCAGGGAACGGGTTCGTGGCAAGCCTGGGCAAGTGACCGGTCGACAACCTCGGCGAGGCCCCGGCGACGTGCCTCGACCCGAACATACGAAACAGTATTCGATACGGTTGCCTCGAAGCCGGGCCAATCATCACAGCGCAGCACCCGCAGATGCCGAGACGATTCGTTCCATTCGACCACCACTCGCGCGTGCGCTGCCGGACCTGCCGAATAGCGCGTATATCCGCCCAGGTAGTCGATGTTCATGTGCAGCCCTCGAGCGGTGGGCTCAATCTCGGCACGGGTTAGTCCATCCCAAAGCTCGCCCAGCGCAAGCAACAATCGGAAGGCGACATCGGAGGTATCGGCGCGCATTGACATTCCCGCGGGTTGTATTCACCAGTTTCGCGGGTCTCCGCGTACTGCCTAACCGCATGCTACGCCTGTGCACGATGGAATGCACAACCCTACCTATACCAGCTATAGATTGCCCGAGTCGAGGGTCACCGGGCGCGCCGAGTTCTATGCTGCCGACGCAGAACGTGTGCCGCGAACGAGCAGCGGCGACGAGCGGTTTGGGCCAGCGCCGCGACGCGTTGACATCGCGGACGGCGTCTTCCACGATCGAACGGTGCCACAAGCTACGGACGAGATACTCGCGCGGCTTGAAGGCCTCGGCCATCGAGCCACGGGATCGCGTCGAGCCGTGCTGGACGCGATCGCGCTGAAGCACACTCCCTTCACAGTCGAAGAGATCTCGGAAGAGACGCCGGGCGTCGGGCGGGCAACTGTCTTCCGAACCATGAAGCTGCTTCAGGACCTGGACCTCGTCTGCCGGCTTCCCCTTGGGGACGGCGGCGTACGGTACGAGGTCTCGCGGAGCGCGCACCACCACCATCTGATCTGCAGCAACTGCGGAGCGGTCACCGAGTTCAGCGACCCCGAACTCGACTCGCTCATCGTCCGGAACGCCAGCACCAAAGGGTTCCGCCTGGATGGTCACAGCCTGGAGCTGTACGGACTCTGCGCCAGGTGCGCCAGAGCTGCGAACTAGCGTCCTTCGAAATCCCTGAGCAGCGTCTTCATCCCTGGCTTGAAGACAACCTTCC
>JBDTVB010000098.1:0-6857 GCA_040007415.1 Anaerolineaceae bacterium | reverse complement strand
ACCGTCCGTGTCACCCCTCGCGCCGCGCGAGAAGGAATCGACGGGTTCGACGCCGACGGGACGCTACGGGTGCGCGTCACCGCCCCTCCAGCAGAAGGCAAGGCGAACGCTGCGGTTGTGAAGCTCCTCTCGCGCGCTCTCGGCCTCCCGCCGCGGGATATCGTCCTCACGTCCGGTGCTACAGCCAGGCGCAAGAGCTTCGACGTACCGTTGAGTGAAGAAGAGATGCTCGCGCGGCTTGGCCGCGGAGCGGTGCGCTGAGGCCCCGTCAGGCCCTACGCCTGTCGCGGCCATCACGGCGCGAACATCGACTGCAGCGTCTGCCGAGTCACCGCCAGCGTCTGCGGACGGAGCGTTCCAAGGCGCTTAACCAGGCGCACCCTGTCCAGCGCCCGGAGTTGATCCAGCATGATGAGGCCCTGCTTTCCCTGAAACGTAAGCGGGACGCGAAAACCGGCCGGGAGCGAACCCGTGGTCATCGGTGCGACGATCACGGTGCGCAGGTGAGCGTTCATCTCGTCGGGCGAGATCACAACGCACGGGCGCGTCTTCTGGATCTCACTGCCGACCGTGGGATCCAGTTGTGCGAGCCAGATCTCTCCAGCCTTCATCACCAAACGAGGTCGGCGTCGTCCGCGTTTGCCAGTTCGGGCCAGACCAACTCATCGCCGCCCTGTCGAGCCACGCGGCGAGCATCTTCGGCCCAGCCTTCGCGCGGGTTGCCCTGCAGCGGACGAATTTCGATCACGCCGTCACGTACCTGCAGGTCGGCGGTACCTTCAAGCCCGAGTTGGGCGAGGATCGGCTTTGGAATCAGCACGCCTTGCGAATTGCCCATCTTGCGGATCGCTACTTCCATAGCCCATCTCCCGAACCGTTCGTTAGCACAATGGTAGCACGGCCGAACCCCAACGTACCGTGATCGGCGCCCGGGGCAGGCCCTTCACTGCCACCTGCGCTAAGGTGAACCTGCGGACGCGCCCGCCAGGCGTGCCCAGCCTTCAATCAGGACTCTTCATCCAGTGCCAGCACCAGACCTCGATACCATCGTTTCGCTCGCCAAGCGCCGCGGGTTTGTCTTCCCCGCTGCCGAGATCTACGGCGGTTTCGCCAACACGTACGACTACGGCCCGCTCGGCGTCGAGCTCAAGCGCAACATCCGCGATTCCTGGTGGCGCTCCATGGTGCGCGAACGGGACGACGTCGTCGGCCTCGATGCCTCGCTCATCACGCATCCTCGCGTGTGGAAGGCGAGCGGCCACGTCGCGACCTTCAATGACCCTCTCGTGGATTGCAAGAAGTGCCAGATGCGCTGGCGGGTGGACCACCTCGAAGAGGGCGACTATGGCCCGGTCAAACGCGACGCCGAAGGCAACATTCGCTGCCCGAATGACGGCGGCGAACTGACCGAGCCGCGCCAGTTCAACCTCATGTTCAAGACGCAGATCGGCACCGTCGCGGATGATTCAGCGATCGCCTACCTGCCGCCGGAGACCGCCCAGGGCATCTTCATCAACTTCGAAAACGTCGTCGGCTCGATGCGAAGGAAGCTGCCGTTCGGCATCGCCCAGACGCGCGTGAGCTTCCGCAACGAGATCACGCCCGGTAAGTTTGTCTTCCGTACGCTCGAATTCGAGCAGATGGAGATGGAGTACTTCTGCTTCCCACCGAAGGACCGGGAGAACCCTACGGAGTACCTCGCGCTGCACCAGGAGTGGATCGACTACCGCCTGAACTGGTACATCGAACGCCTCGGCATCGACCCCTCGCGCCTGCGTCTGCGCCCGCACGAAAAGGACGAGCTCTCGCACTACAGCGCCGGCACCACGGACATCGAATACCTCTTCCCATGGGGCTGGGGCGAACTCGAAGGCATCGCCGCGCGCACCGATTTCGACCTCACCGCGCACGGCAACGAGAGCGGCCACCCGCTCACCTACTTCGACGAAGAATCGAATCAGCATGTCGTCCCGTGGGTGATCGAGCCCGCCGCTGGTCTCACCCGCACGCTTGCGGTGACGATGCTGGAGGCTTGGGACGAAGAGACCGACGCCAGGGGCGAAAAGCGCGTCGTCCTGCGCTTCAAGCCGGGCATCGCGCCCGTGAAGGTCGCCGTGCTGCCGCTCTCCAAGAACGAAGCGCTCCGCCCGTTTGCACGCAAGGTGTACGACACGGTGCGCCCGGTCTACATGACGCAGTACGACGAAACGCAGTCGATCGGCCGCCGCTACCGCCGCCAGGACGAGATCGGCACCCCGCTCTGCGTGACCATCGATTTTCAGTCAGTCGGTGAGAAAGGCGAACCGGGCGACGACGCCGTCACCATCCGCGAAAGGGACAGCCAGGCCCAGGTGCGAGTGCCGCTCAGTGGGCTGATGGACGCCCTCCGGGAGCGGCTCCCCGGCTGCTAACGACTGGCCGCCACCCGCGACCAATCCCGGAAGCCGCCCTCAGATGAGGGCGGCTTCTTTGCTTCGCAAGCCGAACCCAGTCTCAGCCTTTGATGCCGGCGGCCCGGCAGGCGGCGCCGTATTCGGATATCGCTCTGACCACCGGGTCGTGGGCACCGAGGTCGCGCGGACCGAAGTGGTGCGTCAGCGCTTCATAAACATGAGTGCTCGCTTGCTTGATCTTCTCTTCGTCGCCTTCGCGGCACCTCAGCGCATACTCAGAAACGGCCAGGACAAGGGGCTGATGCGCCCCAAGATCCAACGGTCCGAAGTGATGAGTCATCGCTTCATAGAGTTGCTGGCTGGCGTGCTTCACGGCCTCTTCAGTGGAGGTGGTGGTTTCAGTGGTCACGTGGCGACTCCTGTGGTAAGTCCGAATTTAATCCAATTGTAACATAGACGAAACAAACCGGAAACACCAATTCTCGGCTGCTCATCCGGATTTCGTAGGATGGCAACCCTGACCCGGAGGTGAGTCTTGGCCAAATTGGTAGTGCGACCGCTCGAACAGTCGGACATCCCTGCGTGCGGCGCGCTGCTCGCCGCGCGGCACGCCCGAGACAGCCAACGGCTCCCCGCGATGAACCAATCGCTGCTCGATCGTCAACTCGCCGCGGCCGCCGTCCAGAATAACGCACTCGGCCGCCGCATTGATGCGGTCGCAGCGGTCAGCGATGGCGAACTCGTTGGATTCCTCGCAGGACAGCGCATGCTGCTGCCGCCCGATTTTTACGTCTCGCTCTACATCGAGCACCACTCTGTGCAGATCGGTAACCTCGGTCACGCGGTCGCTGCCGGTGCCGACACAACGGACATCTATCGCCGGATGTACGCGGCGCTCGCGGGCGAGTGGGTTCGCGGTGGATTCTTTGCTCACGCGATCAACGTCCCGGCAGGTGACGCAGAGGTCCAGGAGGCCTGGGTATCGCTCGGCTTTGGCCGAAAGACGACCGCCGCCGTGCGTCCGACCGGCCCGGTCGCAACATCGACAGCCCGGTTATTCGACGTGCACCGCGCCTCGCCTGAGGACATCGACGTCGTTGCTGCGCTCGAACGGACGCTAGCCCAGCACCACGCTGGCCCGCCGATCTTCTGGCCGGACCTCCGCGAGACTGACGTTTCGTTTCGCCACCACCAGTTGGAACTGATCGCAGACCCCTCGAGCGCTTACTTCGTCGCCTACGAACGTGGCCGCGCGATGGGCATGCAGACCTTCGTCAGACCCGGCTACACGCCTGGGACGGTGGACCCAGACTCAACGGTCTACCTCTATGAAGGGGTCGTCGAACCGGACGCCCGTGGCGGCGGATTGGGCACCGGTCTGCTCGCACACTCCATGGACTGGGCGCGCGAACAGGGCTACGCCAACTGCTGCCTGCACTTCGCCAGCGACAACCCCAGCGGCGCCCCGTACTGGCTCGGCCAGGGTTTCGTCCCGGTCGAGCACACCATGGTCCGCCGGATCGATGAACGGATCGCCTGGGCGGGGCTGGGGTAGCTTCCCGTCCGGCCCCAATCACTAGTAGTAGAGTGCCTTCATACCGCTAAGACTTGAGATCGACCGCGAAGACGACGGGCGAGGATCGACGACCGATTGGCGTCAGCTCGTGCTCAGTCTCTGAACGCCGGGATCACCTGCTCGGTCCAGGCGTGCAGCGCATCCCAGTCAACTGGCGGACGGATGGCGATATTCACCCGCGCCGCGCCGGCGTCCCGCAACTTACCGACGAGGTCGATCGCCTCGTCTGCCAGCCCGGCCACCACGCCGCGCTTGCGCATCACGTCAGAGGCCGCTCCCCAGACGCTCTGGAATTGCGCCTCGGCGGCCGGCAGATGCGCGGGCGAAGCGGCCATGTGAAAACTCAGGTTGACGTTCCGCTCGATCGTCGCCGGATCGCGTCCTTCCTTCTCGCACCACGAGTCCAGCACTCCAGAGAGCCGCGTGAACTCTTGCGGCGAGGGATACGGTGTGTTCCAGCCGTCGGCGTGGCGGGCGGCGATGCGCAGCGTCCGCTTCTCGCCGTTGCCGCCGATCCAGATTCGCGGCCGGGCCTGGACTCCCTTCGGATTACAGGCTGCGTTGGTCAACTGGTAGTACTTGCCGTCGAAGTCCGATCGTTCCTGGGTGGTCAGCATGCGCACTACCTGAACGCCCTCTTCGAGAATGTCCATGCGCTGCCCGATCGGCAGGAAAGGGATGCCGTACGCCTTGTACTCCGTCTCGTGCCAGCCCGCGCCGAGGCCGATTTCGAGCCGCCCGCCGCTCAACTGGTCGATCGTGCAGAGGGCGTTCGCAAGCACCGCCGGGTGACGATAGTTCATGCCCAGCACCAGCACGCCTACCCGAACGTTGCGCGTCTCGACGGCCATCGCCGCCATCGAAGTCAGCGCTTCGAAGCAATGTTCCTGGCCGCCCAGGGACGGTGATCCGTAGAAGTGGTCCCAGACGTCGACCCAGTCGAACCCGGCGGTATCCGCCCAGCGCCACAGCGCACGCATCTCGTCGATTGTCAGGTACTGCTGCCCGATGTGGAGCCCGAACTTCATGGGAGACCGCCTTCGATTTCGAACGTCTAGAGCTTGGCGACGCCATCAATTGGCGTCAGTTGGTTGGAGCGTAGGTGGCCGGGTGAGGGTCGGCAACCGGGCGCTCAGCCGAGCTGGCGCGCCGAATCACGCAACAACGCCCAGCCGTCACCAAACTCAACCACGACGGGCACCGCCTGCGAGGAATCTGCCCGTGCGCAGAACTCGACGTCTGATCCGAGGCCCAGGTTTCGCAGCAGGTCGGCGTGTGGGGCCCGCGAAATCTCCTCGGCGGCGTCGAGTGCGCTTGCCGCCAGAGCTTGCTCGCCAAGCGCGGCCGTTGGCTGCAGCGCCGCCAATTGGCGGACGATTGCGCCTGCCGCGGCAAAATCCTCCTCCGAGAATACTGTTCCCTGAACGTTCCCCGCGCAGACCACCATGATCCGGCCGAACTGCCTGGCGAAGGCCGCGACTACGCTCAGGTTCGCCACGGCCCCAGAAACGACCGTCCCCCGGCCAGCCAACCCGCAGAGCGCCGCAGTCCCGTTGGTCGTGAACTGCACGCCGCCGCGCCCGGCCACGTTTGCCCGTGCGGCCTCCATCGGCGAGTTCCCGAAATCGAACCCCTCCGGCCGCAAGCCTTGCACTTCGCCAAAGAGGAGACGCCCTTCCACTCCCGCCCTCTCTCGCGCCAGCTCGATACTGCCTGCCACGAGCAAGCTTTCCATCCCCGCTGCGAACAGCGTGGCGATCGTCGTCGTTGCACGAAGCACGTCAACCACGATGTAGCAGTCGGCGGTCATCTCCAGGGCGTCGACAGGTAGGCGGGCGATGTCAATGCTGCGGGTCATGGCCACAGCATCGCTGATAAGGGGGTAGCGCGGCACCGCCGTGATATGCTGGCGACGATGGATCCACGTCCCGTCGGCATCTTCGATTCCGGTGTTGGTGGATTGAGCGTATTGAGCCAATTTCGAAAGCTCGCGCCGTCCGAGCGGGTCATCTATTTCGCCGACACCGACTACTTCCCTTACGGCCCGCGGCCCGCCGCCGAGGTGCGCAAGCGCGCGTTCGCGGTCGTCCATCGCCTGCTGGAGAGCGACGTGAAGATGGTGATCGTGGCCTGCAACACAGCCTCCGCTGCTGCGATCGACGACCTCCGCATGATGTTTGACGTGCCCTTCGTTGGCATGGTTCCCGGTGTAAAGCCTGCCGCCAGCCGCTCCAAGAACGGCCGCGTCTTGATCCTTGCTACGCCAGGGACCCTTGATGGCCAGCTCTACGCCCGCGTCGTCGACGAGTTCGGTGGCCGCGCCCGGATTGCGACTGTTGCCGGCACCGGGCTTGCAGAACTCGTTGAGCATGGCGAGGTGGGCTCGCCAAAGGCGCGGGTGGCGCTCCGCCAGATGCTCGGGCCAGAGGTCGCCGCGGGCGCGGACACCGTTGTGCTCGGCTGCACCCACTACCACTTTCTTACGGACGACATTCGCGCCGAGTTCCCGGACATCGCCATCATCGACACCAGCGAAGCCGTCGCCCGCCGTGCCGTCCAGGTCCTCGATGAACTCGGCCAGCTTGCTCGACCCGATCAGCAAGGCGAACTTGATGTCATCGTCACAGGCGACCCGGCAAGATTCCGCTCGGCGATGGCGAGACTGGGATTCGCCCCAACCCAAGGGGAGGCAACCACATGACCGGTTATTTCGAACACCTGACGGCACGGAGCCGGGCGATCAATTCGCTCGTCTGCGTGGGCCTGGACCCGGACTTCAAGCGACACAAGGTCACTGAGATCGCCGCTTACAACCGTGCGGTGATCGAAGCCACTGCCCCGTACGCAGCTTGCTTCAAGCCAAACATCGCGTTCTATGAGCAGTACGG
>JBDTVB010000097.1:0-6941 GCA_040007415.1 Anaerolineaceae bacterium | reverse complement strand
AGACTGGTCGCCCGGCGATGCGGACGTTCCCCCGCCGGCGGCCTACATCCCTACACGCCTGGCCCCGACGCGCCCGGCCAACACCGCGACCAACGAGGTTCGAGAGATACTCGAACGCTCCGCCAACGCCGAAATGCTCGGCGAAGGCGACCTCACGCGTCTCTTCCAGGCGCGCGGTGACGACTATCACCTCGTCTGCGAAGCCGCCGACCGCCTCCGGGCCGAGGTGAACGGCGACCGCGTTACTTACGTAGTCAACAGGAATATCAACTACACCAACATTTGCTACTTCCGCTGCCAGTTCTGCGCGTTCGCGAAAGGCAAGATGAGCGAAAGTCTGCGCGGCGCCCCGTATGACCTCGCCCTGGAGGAGGTGGTACGGCGGGCTACCGAGGCCTGGGAACGGGGCGCCACCGAGGTCTGCATGCAGGGTGGCATCCACCCTGAGTACACCGGCGCGAAGTACATCGAAATCTTGCGGGCGGTCAAGGCGGCTCTGCCACGTATGCACGTTCATGCGTTTTCACCGTTGGAAGTTGCCCAGGGCGCGGAAACGCTGGACATCTCGGTGCCGGAGTTCCTCGTCATGCTGAAGGAAGCGGGGCTCGGCACGCTGCCCGGCACGGCCGCCGAAGTGCTCGACGACGAAGTCCGAGTCACGCTCTGTCCCGACAAGCTCACGACCAGCCAGTGGCTGAGTGTGGTCGAAGACGCACACCGAGCGGGCTTCCGCACGACATCCACCGTTATGTACGGACATATAGACGGCCCCGTGAACTGGGCGCGGCACCTGATGCGCCTCCGCGAATTGCAGATGCGGACCGGCGGTATCACCGAGTTCGTCCCTCTCCCCTTCGTGCACATGGAGGCGCCGATCTACCTGAAAGGCAAGGCACGCCGGGGCCCAACTTTCCGGGAAGCGATCCTGATGCACGCCGTCGCCCGATTGGCACTCCACCCGTACATCACGAACATCCAGGTTTCGTGGGTGAAGATGGGAGTCGAAGGTGTGAAAGCGTGCCTTGCTGCCGGCGTCAACGACATGGGCGGCACGTTGATGAACGAGAGCATATCGAAGGCGGCAGGCGCCGCGTTCGGCCAGGAATTGCCGCCCGAAGAGATGGAGCGCGTCATCACCGTCATGGGCCGGACGCCGGTGCAGCGCACCACGCTCTATGGCTTGTCGCCCGAAGATCGGCAGATCGCGTCGTTCGGTGCGGACGAGCTCCTGCCGCTCGTCCTTACGCCCGCGAAGAAGTACGAACATCGGAAAGTACCCGCCGTTTCCGCCTGACCTAGAGAAGGCGTCGCTGTTTGCCCTCGTCACTGCCTGGATGCGGCAGATGCAGGTCGAACGCAAGGCCCGCGACGCGCATGAGCGCGGTCACCGCCACACCGAGCAGCGCTGCGCCGCCGGTTGACACGGGATCGAACGCCCAGACAGCCAGTCCGCCAACGCCCGCAGCGGTCGCGTTGACTTCGGATCGCAAGACCATTGGCACACGGTCCGCGAGCAAATCGCGGATAACGCCGCCACCAGTGGCGGTGAGAATCGCGAGCAAAATAACGGCCGGGAGAGGCAAATCTGCTTGAATCGCGACGAGTGCGCCCGCAGCAGCGAATGCTCCCAAACCAGCGGCCTCGGCGACGGCCAGCAGCACCTTTGGGGAATCCCGTCTCACAGCAACCAAACCGATCGCCAACAGCGAGCCTGCGATCGGCCAGAGGATGTAGTCCCAGCGGTCGATAACCATGGGGAGCCGGCCGACGATCACGTCCCGCATCAGTCCGCCGCCGGTCGCCGTGACGACGCCCATCACCACGAGACCAAAGACGTCAAGGCGCCGCCGAACGCCAACCTCCACACCGCCGAGGGCGAAGGCCACCAGCCCGATGCGATCAAGGAAGCCGACCAGTTCGGACGCGGTCAGGTGCATCAGCCAAGCCTACCGTTGGTGCTGAACTACGAGATACGTTCGGTGCCCGGCAACCGCTTCCACCGGAGCACTGACTGTACGCCCCCAGGGCCGGGCGGTGGTTCGAGAACAAGCTCGTCGTCGGAGAGGAAGCGAAAGCCGCGAAACTGGTCGCTGAACAGTCGCAGTGCGGACGCCCCAAGAACGTGGTGAACGAGCGTGCCCTCGCCGACATCGTCCACCTCAAGGGTCCCACAGTAGGCAACGTACGGGCCAAGGGCGGGGTCACGTGGACCAAGCTGTGCAGACATATGGCCGGACTCAGTCCAAACCACCAGGCCAAACGGGTCATTCCCCCAGTGCCTGGCGACAACCCCGTTGGCGCCGCAGGACTCGAACGAGGTGAGTTGCCACGCCCCCACGAACCGCTGGTTCAACGGGCTGACCACCTGGCTACTTGTTCTTCGGGGCGTTCAGCCAACTCATCATCGAACGCATCTCGGCGCCAACGCGTTCCACCTGGTGCTCTGATTCGAGCCGCCGCGTGGCAAGAAAGCCCGCCCGTCCCGACATGTTTTCGAGGATGAACTCCTTGGCAAACTGGCCGGACTGGATTTCGTGCAGGATCTTCTTCATCTCCGCCTTGGTCTGGTCGGTGATGATGCGGGGGCCGCGCGTGTAGTCCCCGTACTCCGCCGTATCGCTGATCGAGTAGCGCATGTTCGCGAGTCCGCCTTCGTAGATCAGGTCTACGATGAGCTTCAGTTCGTGCATCGTTTCGAAGAAGGCGCTTTCTTCCTGGTAACCGGCCTCGACGAGCGTTTCGAAGGCCGCCTTGATGAGGGACGAGAGGCCACCGCAGAGAATCACCTGTTCGCCGAAGAGGTCGGTCTCGCACTCTTCTCGGAAGGTCGTCTCGAGGACGCCCGCGCGGGTGCCGCCGATCCCCCTGGCATACGCCAGCGCAACCTGATGCGCCATCTCGGAGGCGTCCTGGTGGACAGCAATCAGGCAGGGTACACCGCCACCCTCGGTGTACACCCGGCGAACCAGGTGGCCCGGCCCCTTCGGGGCAATCATCGTGACGTCAACGAATGGGGGAGGGTCGATCTGCTGGAAGTTGATGTTGAAGCCGTGGGCGAACATCAGCATCTTGCCTTCGGTGAGGTACGGCTCGATGCCCTTCTCGTAGACAGCCTTCTGCACATGGTCCGGCGCCAGGATCATGATGATGTCCGCTTCTTTGGCTGCCTGCTCGACGCTAACGACTTTCAGGCCCTGCTTCTCGGCCAGTGCCCATGACTTCGAACCAGGGTAGAGGCCGATCATCACGTCGCAGCCGCTGTCTTTCAGGTTCAGGGCGTGGGCATGACCTTGCGAGCCGAAGCCGATGACCGCGATCTTCCGACCGTTCAGCAGCGAGAGATCAGCATCCTTGTCGTAGAACATCGTTGCCATAGCTCGTCCTCTAGCTTTCTGCGCATCGTGCGCGAAGAGATAAGGACGAAGGTTCAACCTTCATCCATGAAGTCCAGTCAGATCGGTAGGATGACCTGCTTGATGTAGCGTTCGCGCGTCGCCTGGGTGACACCGATTTCGCGAAGCATCCAATAGCTCTCGATGACGCCGATCTTCCCATCCACCACACGGACCCAATCCGCTGCTCGGGGACGATACGGATCGATCGACGCCTCAACAAGAACGTCTTTCGCGCTCGCAACTGACCTGGTTACGCGCCAGGACCCGAATACGGGAACGGGGATCGTGGCCATCAACGCGAGAATGTTGTCGGGGCCGTTAGCTGTCCCGTAGACGGAATCTATCAGCGCCGCTTTGTCAGCCAGCGCTGCTTTCGCACCCTCGCCGTCCCCCGCAAAGAGGGCGGCGTAATGGCCATCGACGAGCGTCTTCGAGGCGTTGGCGGTGCCCCCGCGCGACTCAAGGGCATGGGTGAGCGCTGCGGAGGTGGCTTTATCCAGCTCCACGTCCGGGAGCATTGCATAGAGGCGGCGCGCAACGATCGGTCCACCGTCTCCAGCGAACTCGAAGACTTCAACCACTCGCTGAGTGAAGGCGCGGAAGTCGTAGCCCTTGGCGGTCAGCGTGGCCCGCACAGCGACCACATTGCCAGATTCGATGTACTCGAGTTCGGTGTAGCTGCAATCCGCGTAGTCTTTGAGGAAGCCGCGGTGCCAGTCTGCTATCGAGACGGAGTCACGTAGGGTAGGCCCACGAAAGGACTGAAACTGAGCGTCCGGAGCGTGGCGAGCCTCAATCTCCCCGAAGCGGTCGAAATGGATGGCGGTAAGAAGCGCGTTGACTGCGTCGATATTGCTCATGCGCGGAAGGCGGCACCTGTCCCGGGGATGTACGAGCGATTGTAGCGCCTGTCACCAATGGGGGGTAGCAAGCTCCCGGCGGACTGCCACAGTTCGGTGGCGCCCTGTAGCCTTTGCTCAACGCCTGGGCGATCTGTCGTCCTAACCTGAAGGAGCGCCCCTGATGAATACCCCCAACGCGGTTCGCGACGTCCTTACCCAATCCGAAGCGGGAGTGCGCGCGGCGCTCGTATCCAACACCGCTTACACCCTCGACATCCAACTGACGCTGGGTGCGGAAACCTATCGAGGCGACGTCACCGTCACCTTCGATCTTTCGACGGTGACGGACACTTTCCTCGACTTTCGCGGCAAGACGATCGAGTCGCTCGTAGTCAACGGCAAGCACCTGGAACCGTCGCGGACTGAATTCCGGCTCAACTTGCCAGGTTCGGCGCTGGCAAAACGCAACGCGGTCCGCATCGTCTACGAGAACGAGTATGACCATGGTGGCGACGGCTTCCACCAGTTCAAAGACCCGGAAGACGGGCAGGAGTATCTCTACTCCAACTTCGAACCCTACGAGGCGCACCGGCTCTTCCCCTGCTTCGACCAGCCCGACATCAAGGCTACCTACGCCCTCACCGCAACCGCTCCGGCGGAATGGGAAATCATCGCCAACAGTTCCGAGGCTTCGCGCACAATTCTCGCGGACGGACGGATTCGCCACGTTTTCGAACCGACAAAGAAGTTCAGCACGTACCTGTTCGCGCTCCTGGTTGGGCCCTATCACGCAGTGCACGAGATGCACGGAGAAATGAATTTGGGGCTCTACTGCCGCAAATCACTGGCCAAGCACCTGGACACAGATGAACTGTTCACGATCTCAAAGCAAGGTCTGGACTTCTTCGGCTCGTTCTTCGATCGGCCCTACGAGTTCGGCAAGTACGACCAGATCTTCGTCCCAGAGTTCAACTCCGGGGCGATGGAGAACGTGGGCGCCGTCACCCACAACGAGTACATGGTGTTTCGCGACCCGCCGACGGATAACCAGCGGCGCGGGCGGGCCGAGACCGTCCTCCACGAGATGGCCCACATGTGGTTCGGCGACCTGGTCACCATGCGCTGGTGGGATGACCTCTGGCTGAACGAGAGCTTCGCCACCTACATGGCGTATCTCTGCCTGGACGAGGCAACACGCTTCACCACCGGCTGGCAGGACTTCAACGCAGGCATCAAGAACTGGGCTTACCGCCAGGACCAACTGGTCACCACGCATCCCATCGCCGGGGAAGTAGCCGATACCGACGCGACGTTCCTGAACTTCGATGGGATTACCTACGGCAAGGGCGCTTCCGTGCTCAAGCAGCTCGTGGCCGCGATCGGAATGGACGGGTTCCGTGAGGGCATGCGCAACTATTTCCAAACGTACTCGTTCGGAAACGCGACGCTCGCGCAGTTCCTCCGCTCCCTCGAAGCGGGGAGCGGTGCAGACCTCAAGGAGTGGTCGAGACTCTGGCTGGAAACGTCGTCTTTGAACACGATCGGGTCGCATTGGGAATCCGATGGCGACCGGATCACGTCCTTCACGCTGACCCAATCCGCACCGGATGATTACGCGTACCTCCGCCCGCACCGCCTCGACATTGGCCTCATTCGCGACGATGGCGGAACGCTGCGCGTGGAGGTGCTCCCGGCGACAATCGTGGGAGCAGAGCTCGAACTCGACGCCGCCCGCGGTCTGCCGCGCCCAGCACTGGTCGTCCCGAACTACAACGACCACGGCTACGCCAAAGTCGCACTGGACAGCGAGAGCGTTCGCTTCGTCCGCGAGAATATCGAGCGAATCGACGATGTCCTCTTACGCCAACTCCTGTGGTCGTCGCTCTGGAATATGGTCCGGGACCAGCAGTTGAAGTCCACGGACTACCTCGCGCTCGTCCGCGAGAAAATCGCCCTCGAACCGCTGACGGAACTTATTGATTCTGTCCTGAGCAACGCTTCGGCAGCTTTGGGCCGCTACGTACCCGAAACACAAAAGGACGACCAATCCCGGCTGTTCGTGCAGTTCGCGTGGGACGCGTTACGCGAGGCGAAAGGTGAAGACGCCCAGATAATCTGGGCGCGCGCCCTCATCGGCAATGCGATCACACCCGAAGACATCGCAATGACTGCGCGGCTGGCGGACGGCGACGTGAATGTTCCCGGCCTCACCATCGACCAAGACATGCGTTGGGCCATCGCGGCAAAATGCGTCGCAAACGGGGTATCCGGAGCCTGGACTCGTGTAGAGAAGGAGCTTCAAGCCGATCCTTCAGACCGAGGCCAGCGAGCGAAGCTCCGTTGCGACGTTTCTGTGCCGGATCCAGAAGTCAAGGCTGCCGCATGGACGCGTATTAACGGCGAGGGCTACGGGTCGCTCTACCTCACCGGCGCCGCCATGAGCGGGTTCAACTGGCGCGCGCAGGCCACGGTGCTCGAGCCCTACACGGAGCAGTTCTTCGAGCAACTTCCAACGGTCTTCCGTGACCGCGACAAAGAGTTCGCTTCGGACTACTTCCGTTCGCTGCTACCCAGCCACCGCGTTGAACAGGGGGTCCTGGACCGTTCGGAACGCTTGCTCGCTTCCCTGGGCGAGGACCAACCGTCGCTGGTCCGCCTGCTGCGGGAAGCGAACGACGATCTATCGCGTGCCATCCGCTGCCGG
>JBDTVB010000096.1:0-6945 GCA_040007415.1 Anaerolineaceae bacterium | reverse complement strand
ACCGGTCCGCCGCTTCGCGGGCGGCACCAAGGCGGCGCAATTGGATATCGGCGACCGTCGTGCCCAGCAGTCGCGCCATCTCGGCGGGGTGCGGAGTGAGGACCGCGTTGGCGGGGATTCGCTCCGCTGCGTCAGGCATTGATGCGAGCGCATTGAGGGCGTCGGCGTCGATCACGCAGCCGCGAGCTAGTTCGAGGCCGAAGTCTGGTACCAGTGCCCACGTTAGCGACCGGGTGTCGTCGGTATCGCCAAGCCCAGGCCCAAAGATGACCGTTGAGAAGCCGTGAAGCTGGGCGCGCAAGGTGATTGCGGCCTCGCCCGCGATCGTGCCCAGGTCTGATTCGTCTTGCGCGAGCCAAGTCGCCTCGGCGAGCGCGGGCGCGAGGCTGGGGATGAGGTTCCTCGGGCAAGCAATCGTCACCAACCCGGCGCCAGCGCGGTAGGCTGCGGTGGCGGCAAGGCGTGGCGCGCCAATGTAGTTCCGGCTGCCGCCCACCACAAGCACTTTTCCGAACGTCCCCTTGTTCGCATCGTCAGGGCGCCTGGGCAAGGTCTGGCGAGCCCAGCGCGCGGTCAGCAGTTCGAGCTGCACTGCCTCCTGCGCCGCCTTCGGGATGCCGATGTCGATCACCTGAACGCGTCCCACAAGGCCGCTTGCCGGGGACTGGTACATTCCTACCTTCGGTAGCCCAAACGTGACGGTCATGTCCGGGGGCACGGTGAGGGCATCCGCTGCGCCAGAGTCGGCGTTGACGCCTGTGGGCAGGTCCACGGCAACCACCTTGGGCGGGTTGAAGCCAGCGCGGGCCACGGCGAGTTTGACCAGTGCTGAGGCGATCGGGCCGTCGGCGTCGAGAGGGCGGCTGTTGCCGATCCCCAGGAGCGCATCGACGACGAGGTCGGCGCTGCCGAGGAGTTCGGTGAGTTGGCTTCCGTCACGGTCGGATGCACCGTCGGTGATAGGGATCTCGCGGGCAGCGAGCTCCCCCAGGTCGTCGTCCGGTGTGCGGCCGAGAGGTGCATAAACGGCGACTCCGGAGCCCCAGTCGTTCAAGTGACGGGCTGCAACGAGCCCGTCGCCGCCATTGTTCCCCGGCCCGGCAAGCACAACGATGTGGCGGCCTTCGAGTGTGCCGAGGAGCATCCACGCCTCCTGCGCGACTGCGAGGCCGGCCTCCTGCATCAGCTGCGCTTCGGAGGTGCCCGCAGCGACGGCCGCCGCCTCGAGTTCGCGCATCTCCGCGCTGGTCACGAGCTTCATCGCAGACCCTTTTCGCGGATCAGCCTGAGGGCTGCTTCGCCCCGGCGCGGCGTATCTTCGAGTTCGGTGAGCGCACGTTCGCCAACCACCGAAGCAATGGCGAACTCGTTGGAGTGGGTGAGCGAGACTTCGAGGCCGCGCATCTCGATCTGTTCGGCGCGCACCGCTCCGCGACCGTAGAGAAAGACCAGCGGTTTGCCTCGGCGGTTTGGTAGCACTTCGATGTCTCGCCAGCCGACGCCGCGGATACCGGTGCCAAGCGCCTTCATGACTGCCTCTTTGGCAGCGAATCTGGCCGCGAGTTCGGAAACGCGACCGCGACAGTGGGCAATCTCATCCGCCGTGTAGACGCGCTGGAGGAAGCGGTCGCCGTGACGGGCGATGACGTCCGCCACCCGTTCTATCTCAATGATGTCTATGCCAACGGCAAACTTGCTCGCCATAGCCTTCGATCCTAAGGGAAGGGGCCGCTTCGCGCGCAGGCACTGTCCGATCCGGGCGCGTTCGCTGAGGGCCCCTAAAATAGATGCATGACGGCACAGATCATCGATGGCAAAGCGATCGCAGCGGAGATCAAGGCGGAGGTGGCAGCGCGGGTCGCGGCCTTGCGCGAACGAGGAGTGACCCCAGGGCTGGCGGCGATCTTGGTCGGCGATGACCCGGCGTCGATCAGTTACGTCTCGATCAAGACACAGGACTGCGCGGACGCTGGAATCTTCACGGAAACGTTCCATCTGCCAGCCGAGACGTCGCAGCCAGAGCTGCTGGAACTGGTGATGGGGCTCCGAACCGATGATCGGTTCCACGGCATCCTGCCGCAAATTCCGCTGCCGAGGCAGATCAACGAACTGGCAATCCTCGATGCGCTTCCACCAGCTAAGGACGTGGACGGGCTTCATCCTTTGAACCTCGGTCGCTTGCTCCGAGGCGAGACAAGCGGGGTCTGGCCCTGTACCCCACACGGTGTACTGCACATGCTCACGCGGACGGGCAATGACCCGGGGGGCAAGCACGTCGTCGTCGTCGGGCGCTCGACGTTGGTCGGGCGGCCGTTGGCAGTGCTGCTGAGCAACAAAGCCAAGGGCGCGAACGCGACGGTTACCATCTGCCACACCGGCACCCCAGATATCGCCAGGTACACCCAGATGGCGGACATCGTCGTAATGGCAGCCGGGCGCCCGAACACGCTCACGGCCGACATGGTGCGCGAGGGTGTGGTGGTTATCGACGTCGGTACCAACCGAATCGATGACCCTTCCCGCACGCGCGGTTGGCGGCTGGTGGGCGACGCTGACTTCGCGGCTATTAGAGAGAAGGCAAGTTGGATTACGCCCGTCCCCGGCGGCGTGGGCCCGATGACCAGTGCGATGCTCCTGGTGAACACCGTCAACGCGGCCGAAAGGGCCTCTGGCTAGCGAGGAGTTCACACGCCGTTCACCTCGGTGTCTCGCCCTGTTCACATCGGTCTGCAACGGTCGGTGCAGCCGAACAGAGGAGCACTTCATGTTGGAACTACTCGTCCGCGCGTACATTGACGACCGTCAGCGCGAAATTGATGAATGTCTGCGAGCGGCCGAAGCCATGAGGCGGGCGCGGCTTTCCCAGTTGCGGCCCAGGGGGGTGTTTGGGCGCTTGCGGGAATTTCGTCAGCGCGAAAGCCGCGCCTCCAGCGCCGCTTTCGCGCCGGGCCACTCGGCCTCGACCAACGAGTAGAGGGCCGTATCGCGGAGCGCCCCGTCGCTTGCCGCTCGGTCCGCGCGAATGATGCCGTCCAGTTTCGCGCCGATCCGCTGGATGGCTGCGCGCGAGCGTTCGTTCCGCCGGTCGGTCTTCAGTCGAACCACGTGGACGCGCCACGCTTCGAAAGCGTGACCCAGCATCAGATATTTCGCTTCGGTGTTGACCGCGGTGCGTTGAGCCGAGGCCGCGAGCCACGTCCAACCGATCTCTACCCCGTCCGGGTACTCAGCCCCGCGTTGGCCGGGGTTCGCGGATGGCCACGCGATGTGCTCGAAGTTTGCGAACCGGGTTGAACCAAGTACCCGGCCCGTCGTCCGGTCGATTGTCGCGAAGGGAACTGCCTGCCGGTTGCCGCGGAGCTCAATAGCGGTTTCTACATATTCCCTCATGGCGGAGATCCCGTCGGGTACGAAGGTCCAGCCATACGTTTCGCGGCCCTCCGATGCGGCCAATATCAGGGCTGGGATGTGGCTGAGTTCCAGCGGCTCGAGGCGCACGAAACGCCCTTCGAGCGTGGTCGGCCGAATCGCCGCACCCTCTTGGGTGGTTACTTGCGTCATGTCTTCACCTCACATGCGGGCTGCGATTCGCTTGCTGTAGGAACGGTACGCCTCAAAGTGGTTTGCGCCGAGCCCCAAATTCGCACGGTCCGATGGGGCCACCTGGTGGGTGACGGCAACAACCACGACTACTTCGGGCGCCAAACCAGCGGCGGCTTGCCTGTGGCCATGTCGCCCAGGCTCGAAAGTTCGATGCGCCACGGCTCCAACTTCAGTGCTCCGAGGTTGGGGTCGTCCACTCCTGCCGGCCAGAACATCTTGAGGTCGTAGCCGAGCGGGGGCGGCGCGTTCTTGTACATCTCATAGAGCCGTACTTTGGTTTCCTGAGAATCGTCCCAGGCGGAGCGGCATTCGGCGTAGACCTGTTCATGCTGTGGGTCCCAATAGGTGAGGGACACGTACGGGTTGGCGGCGATGTGCTTCGCCTTGTACGAATTCCGCCCCGTCGCGATCCAACCGGTGGAGCCGTCCCAGATCGGATGGAGCATCCGCGAACGAAGCCGGCCTTTGGCGTCGGATGTGGTGAAAGTGCACCAGACGATGCGGCCCACCCGGCGGTTGAATTCGGTCTCGATGTCAGCGAACGACGCTACGTCCACTACGCTCCCCCAAGAGTGATGGGCGC
Organism: Anaerolineaceae bacterium; assembly: GCA_040007415.1. Classification (GTDB taxonomy): domain Bacteria; phylum Chloroflexota; class Dehalococcoidia; order Tepidiformales; family Tepidiformaceae; genus PNKC01. The sequence continues at coordinate 2,759 of JBDTVB010000096.1, read as the reverse complement.
GAGTATAGAGCAGTACGAGCGAGTCGGTGGAGACACGTGACGGATCATTTGGGGGTACGGCGGTGGCCCGCCGAGACGGGAGGGCCATGCGAGTGATCCCGGGAGAGAGACTCTGCTAGAACGGAATCTGTAGAGCCGCATTGGCGATGAACCAGTACGCCTGACCGGTTCGCATCGTCAGGAGGTTGTTTATGAAACTGGGGAGGCCGGGCCCATAGCGCTTCCACTCGCCGGTCGCCGGGTCCCATTCGTAGACGATCCTCAGTGATGCACCGTGGCGACCGAGTGCCTTAGCCGACGCCTGGTCGGCCCCGGGCCAGGCCATCAAGTTCGCGCCGGGGACGATCGGCAGAGCGGGCGGAGCGGTGGCAGGCGCCCCCGATTCCGGCGTTGTGCCCGGCGTCCCCGTTGGGGTGGCTGTCGCCGCTGACCCGGCCGGTGTTGCCGTCGCTGACGGTCCGCCAATCGTTGGCGTGGCTGTTGGCGAAACCCCGGCAGTCGTGGGCGTCGCCGTTGGCGACACTCCGGCAGCGGTAGGTGTGGCCGTCGGCGGCACTCCGGTCGCCGTAGGTGTAGCCGTCGGCGGAACTCCGGTAGCGGTAGCGGTAGGCGTGGCTGTCGGCGGAACTCCAGTAGCGGTGGGTGTGGCTGTCGGCGGAACTCCAGTAGCAGTAGGTGTGGCTGTTGAGGGAACCGGTGTTGGTGTCCCTGTCGGGGTGGCGGTTGGGGTGTTGATTGCTGTGCCGGCGGGGGTGGTTGGGGTGCTGGTCGGCGTGTTGGTCGCGCCACCGCCCACCGCACCGTAGATCGCTACCAGCCCGGCGAGGTCGTCGGGGGCCAGTGATCGTTTGGTCGAGCCGGCGCTGTAGCTTGGATACATAACAGCCGAACCGTCCCCTGAGTGGTTGAGGCCGAGGGCGTGTCCAAATTCATGCGTGACCACGCTCTGGAGGTCGATGTTGACCGCGCCGCCGGTCGACCATGTCCACTCGGGATCGATCTGCATGTCGAATTCCGATGCAGCGCCAAACGGGCTACCGCCGTTGTACCAGGAGCAGGTGACTGCGAGGACAGAACCAGTCTGGTTCGCCCAACCGACAGTATTTTGGCCATCTGTGCCGCCGCCGCAGGCGCCCGTGCCTGCGCCGCTCGCGCCACCGCCGCTGAAGTGGAAGTTGGACCCAGAGCCCCAGGTAGATGCCGACGAACTCACGGCCGAGAGCGCGGAACCAGCGACCGTAGACGGGGCGCCAGTGCCGTTATAGCCCCAACTCGTCGAGTTCGAGGTCCACTTGAAGCCGCTCGTCACATACTGTGCCGCGACAGCGCTCTCTTCGAGTTCCACCGCACCTGGGAAGCGGCTGATGATCTCTGCTTTCGCGGCTTCGAGACCAGACTGGTCAATCGCACCAAACCCGTTTGCTGCGACGAACATATCGATCCGCACGAAAAAGCTCTCGCCGTTCTGTTCCACGTGAAGGAATACGTCGTGATCCTGGTATTTCTCTTGCGGGCTTGCCTGGGCCGCCTGCGTGCCCGTGCCGAGCACGAACGCCGCAGCACCCCAGGGGAGGAGCGCCAGCGATGCCAATGCGAGTCCCAGGCGAGCCTTCTTGCCCTTCGTCCGATGAGTAGTTTCGGCCACGACCACAATCCTTCGCGACGACAAGCCGCCGTGCTGTCACACAATCAAGATGTCTAAAGGGTCGGCAGGAGTCGGAGAGATGGATGGGAAGTTAGTTGTGGTGGCGCAGCATTCCGGTGACGGTTGTGTAGACGCCGTACGATGCGCGAAAACGATTGAGGTTTGAACGATGCGCGTAGGCACGGTGCACGAACGAAAAGATGGCGAAGCGCGAGTTGGACTGACTCCCGAAGGCGCCTTCGCCCTCCGCGTTGAAGGCCACGATGTGGTCGTGGAACAGGGCGCCGGCGTGGGTTCGGGGCATTCGGACGCCGCCTACCGCACGTCCGGCGCGACGATCCTCCAAACTGCCGAAGAGGTCTGGGGAACTGCTGACCTCGTCGTCAAGGTGAAGGAGCCCGTCCACAGCGAGTACACATACTTGCGGAACGGCTGCGCGCTGTTCACCTACCTGCACCTTGCCGCGGACCGGCCACTGACAGACAGGCTGCTGGAATCTGGCTGCGCAAGCATGGCCTACGAACTGGTGCGCAAGCCGGACGGGTACCTGCCGCTGCTGGCGCCCATGTCGCAGGTTGCCGGACGGATGGCAGCCGAAATTGGAGCGCACCTGCTTAAGCACCCAGGTCCGGGGCGCGGGAAGCTGCTCGGCGGAGTCGCCGGGGTGCCGCCCGGCCGGGTGGTGATCGTCGGTTCGGGTACGGTGGCCACCGCTGCCGCGCGGGTGCTCATGGGTCTGGACGCGCGTGTAACAGTGATGTCACGCGACCTGGCGCGGCTCTCGTACCTGCAAGAGAACTTCGGTGGGCGGATCGCAACTCGCGTGTCTTCCCCACAGGGGGTCGCTGAAGAGTTGGTTGGCGCCGATCTCGCGATCCTTAGCGTGCTGGTGCACGGGGCCGCTGCGCCGAAGGTGGTAACGCGTGAGATGGTGCGCTCGATGGGCCCCGGCGCGGTCATCGTTGACGTCTCAATCGACCAGGGCGGCGCGTCTGAGACGAGTCGCGCCACCACTCACAGCGAGCCCACATACGTCGAAGAAGGGGTTGTTCACTACTGCGTGAGCAACATGCCGGGCGCGGTGCCGCAGACCAGTACCCAGGCCCTCACCAGC
>JBDTVB010000095.1:0-6990 GCA_040007415.1 Anaerolineaceae bacterium | reverse complement strand
GAACGCCTCCCCCGTGACTCTCGCGGGCTCGCTCGCTTCCGCCAGCGCGATATCGAACTCCGTGGCGAAGCTCTGGGGGTTCAGTTCGCTCCGTTCGAAGCGCGACCACGGGCTCTCGCCGTGCGAGAAGATGCGCATTCGCGTCTCATCGCTGATCCCGTGTTCGGCGGAGAAATCGATGATCCGCTGGACTGGAGAGACGGTGAGCACTCCGCCGACGTCGAAAATTGCGGCCCGGAGCTTCGCCACTAGTTGAGGCCCAGCTCTTCGCGGATCAGGAAGCAGACCTCGTACGTGGGGCCTTCGGCCTGGAGCGTGCCCTGCATCTGATTCAGCGTGACCGCGATTGCCAGCCCGGTCTCGGGGTCGGCGAACGCCGTCGATCCGCCTGCGCCGCTGTGGCCGAAGGATGTGCGCCGCGGGCCGTTCACGCCCGGCTTGCCCATGACCCAGTTACCGCCATTCATGAAGCCGATGCTCTTCGGGATTGGCATGAACAGGACGCGGTCAACCTGTTCAATCTGGATCGCACTCATCTTTCCGATGCGCTCTTCCGAGACCAGGCGAACGCCGTCAAGCTGGCCGCCGTTGGCCAGTGCGCCGTACATGCGCGCCAGCGAGCGGGCGGTGAAATGGCCGTTCGCCGAAGGGATGCACGCCTTGCGCACTTCCATGTCGTTGAAGTCCACGCCGCTGTCCGGCGGCATCGCCTTGAAGAAGTCATGGTCCTTGGGCAGCATCGCCATCGGATTGGGGACGCTTGGGTCTGGCGGGGGTGGCGTCTGCAATGACGCCAGCCGGTGCTCGATCCCGTCCGGAATGCCGACGTACATCTCGCCTTCGATTCCGAGCGGGCGGGCGATCTCCTCCTGGATGACATCCTTGATGTGCCGGCCGGTTGCCCCCTGGACAATCCCGCCCACCACCCACGCGTAGGTCAGCGCGTGGTAGCCCGTGGCTGTCCCCGGTTCCCACGCGGGTGTCCCGTTCGCGATGTAGTCGATCGCCTGTTCCCAATCGAGCATCACCTCTTTGGTTGGCGCGGCGTGCAGACCTGCCTGGTGGCTCATCGCCTGGGCGACGGTGACCGCACCCTTGCCGTTGGCCGCGAATTCGGGCCAGTACTTCGCAACCGGTGCGTCGTATTCGATCTCACCGCGGTCGGCGAGGATGTGGAGCGCGGTGGCGGCCACGCCCTTCGTCGTTGAAAAGCAGTTGAAGAGGGTGTCTGCCTTCACCTGGCGGTCGTCGCCAGGCCCGAAGGTTCCCGTCCAGGCGTCAACGATGAGGTCGCCATGGAGATACGCGGCGACCTGTACGCCAAGCTGTTGGCCCTCCGCGACTTGCCTGGTGATGAGAGCGTGGACGGTGGCGTTGAGGGCGGTTTCAGTCGTAGTCAAAGAGAGAATCGAACTCCGTTCGGGTTATGGTGACCTGATGATAGCGGCAGCGACGTTAAAGCGTGGGCTGGAAGGCTTACCCGGCGCCCAGTTCCTTGCGGATGAGATCGCAGATTTCGAGCGTCACGCCCTCGCCCGGTAGCGGGTAGGCCATCTTGTTCAGCGTCACGCCCACAGCGAGTCCCACCTCCGGGTCCGCAAAGGCGACCGAGCCACCGGCGCCGGCGTGGCCGAACGCGGTGATGCGCGGGCCGTTGGGGCCGTGAATGCCGTTCGTTTCGCCGCCCAGGAAGAAGCCGATACCCTTGTTTATTGCCACCCCAAGCGTGCGGTCCGGCTCGCTGGTCATAAGCCGTTGCATTCCCTTGATCGCGCCGCGAGAGACGAGTCGCACCCCGTCGATCGAGCCGTCTCCCGCCAGTGGCGCGTACGTGCGGGCGAGTGCTCGCGCCGTGAAGTGGCCGTTCGCCGAAGGCAGGCACGCTTTGCGATATTCCATGGAGTTGGTGTGCTGCCAGAAGGCGAGGGGCATGGCGCGGTGGAAGTCGCTCTCCGCGGGCAGGCCAAGGCCCTCACCGGCTGGCGTGACGGCCAGCGTCGTCAGCCGTGTCTCGATGCCGTCCGGGATTCCGATGAACATCGAATCCCCAACGCCAAGCGGCGCGGCGATGTCGTTCGCTACGATCTCCTGGATATGGCGGCCGGTGGCGTACTGGATGATGCCGCCGATGATCCAGCCGTACGAGACCGCGTGGTAGCCCGTTGCCGTCCCCGGATCCCAGGCGGGGACACCGTTCTCCACCCAGCGCAGCCCCTCCTCCCACTCGGTGATGTGCTTCGGCATGCCCGCGTCCCAGTCCCAATCCTGTGGCGCCGTCTGGTGGATGCCTGTCTGGTGGCTCACCGCCTGTGCGACCGTGACCCGATCTTTGCCGTGCGCCGCGAAGGCTGGCCAGTACTTTGCCACTGGCGCGTCGAAATCGATGAGCCCTTTGTCGGCCTGCATGTGCAGCGCCAGCGCCGCGATCCCTTTCGTTGTCGAGAAGCTGAGGAACAGCGAATCCGGTTGTACGGAGCGTGAGTCGTCCGGGCCCATTGTCCCGGCCCACGCGTCCACCACGGGCTTTCCCCGGTGATACGCGGCGACCTGTACGCCGATCTGGCTGCCGTCAGCCACCTGCCGTTCGATCAGTGCTTGGACCGCGGCGTTCACGCGAGTCGAGAGGGTTGGGGAAGCTGTCATTGAAGTACTGTCCTCGGTTTGTAGATGTGCCGAGAAGTGTAGGCGATTTCGAGGCGCGCCTCCGCAGACGCGACCTCCGCTAGCGGCCGGAAGGCGGAGCGTTCCGTACCGGGCAGCCTTTCAGATGGTCGTTCACCATCCCTGTGCTCTGCATGAAGGCGTAGCAGATCGTGCTCCCAACGAAGGTCATCCCGGCCGCCTTGAGTGCCTTCGACATCGCGTCTGACTCTGGCGTGGTCGCTGGCACGTCTTCGCGATTTCGCGGGACCGGTCTGTCGCTCGGGAGGAGCGCGACAAAGGACCAGGCGTACCGGTCGAACGTCCCGTGCTCTGCCCGGAGCCGCAGAAACGCCTGCGCGTTCTTGACGGCGCCGTGGACCTTCAGGCGATTGCGCACGATTCCCGCGTCGGCAAGTAAGCGCGCGGTGTCCGCCGGTCCGTAGCTCGCGATCCGAGCGGCGTCCCAGCCTTCGAACGCACGGGAGAAGTTCTCGCGCTTGGCCAGGATCGTCGTCCACGAAAGGCCCGCCTGGAAGCCTTCGAGCATCAGCCGTTCGAAGAGCTGCTGGTCGTCGTGGCAGGGCACGCCCCACTCAGTGTCGTGATACGCGGCGTCCAGCGGGCCCACCTCGCCCCAGCAGACGAGGCGCTTCTCAACGGGAGGTTTCGGCGGCATGACTCGATCCTACGCTTCGGCTGCGGCGCGGGGCGCAGAGGAGGCCAACTCTGTACTGGCCGTCCTCTTGAAGCGTGAAGCTGAAACCTAGCCCAGGACTTCGTACAACTTGTGCGATTTCATTGCCGGGTTGTCCTTATAGCTTTCGTAGCTTTCGCCGCGGTGACCCTTGGTGAAGTTGTCCGAGGTGATCCACGCTTCGAACGACTTCTCATCCGTGAAGCGCGTGAGCACGACGTACTCGCCGCGGTCCGGGAGGGCGAGCAGCTCCGTGCCGATGAAGCCCGGGAACGTATCGACCGCGCCGACGCGGGTCATCCACGTCTTTTCGAAACCCTCGCGTGCCGGTTCTGGGAGGGAGATAGGGAAGTAAGAAATGACAGCCATGGGTTAGGTGCTCCAGTGATGTTGTGACTACGAGCGTAGCCCATGAGCCCCTTGGACGCAGTTTGGTGCACGCCGGGGCTGGGGCAGATGCCTCCACGGCCCGCACTCAAGCGCCTCCCCACCGGCTCCCGATGAGCGGCATCATCGAATCCGCAACCAGCCGCTGCCCGGCTTCGTCCGTGTGTATGCCGTCAGACATAAAGAACCGCTCCTTCGTCCCGCGGCCACCCATCACCCCGGCGTGCGAAACCCAATCGAAGTGGTGGCCCTGGGCGGCGCTCAGCAGTTCAGCGTCGAACCGTTCCGTGATGACTCGCATCCCGGGGTTCATGCGCTCATGGTGGAGCGTGTAGCCGGCGCCGCCGAGCACGATCGTCTGAACGTCTTCCTCGCGCGCGAGCCGCTGAAAGACGTCCCGGTAGGCATCCAGCGTGGCCTCCAGCGTTGAGGTGGGCCGCGTACCCACCAATCGCCGCGCCGCCCGTCTCGGCGCAATGGTCGCCTGGTGCAGACGCTGGTTCGAAACGGACAGGTCGCCGGCAAGGTGTTCGAGTCGAATGGCAACGCTTGCCGCGCGATCACCAAGCAGATCGCGCAGCCGGTTCGAAACGAACGCGAACGCGGCGCTGAAGCTCGAGACGGCGACGACAACGATATCTGGCGTTCCTGCGGCTAGCTCCTTCTCAACGAACTTGGTCGCGCTCTGGCCGGGGAAGAGGATGCGGTGGGTCAACTCGATGGAGAGCCCTGGCAGCTCTCTTGCCACCACCTGCGGCCACGCGTCCGCCGAATCCGTCAGGCGCGTGCCGTCGCTATCGCTGTGCCCCAGCACAAGCATTCGAAGCGGCCTGGTCATTGATCGCCCTCGCGTCGCTCCACCCTATCCCGCCTGCACCGTGAACGTCCGGTTGCCGGTTCCTTCGTCGCGCTGAATGCGCACATTGCCGTCTCTGTCGTAAATGTGGACCGCGCCGCTGGTGCCGCCGCCCTTTGCGTTGATGATTTCGATCTTGTACGCGCCCGCAGCCGGTCGCGGGATGTGGACCTGGTGCGTACCGGCACCCGCTGGAGGAGCGGTTTCAATGCAGTTTGGGTCCCGCCAGGCATCTTTGAAGGTGTAGCTGGACCCCGGGATGTCACGTTTCGCCGCGCGTTCGGCCTCGCCCGGCGTCGCTCCGTCCAGGGTGCCGGTGACGTGCCCCTCAGCATCGGTGACCCGTACTCGCATCTCCGCAGACACGGTGATCGTGATCGCCGAAAGGTCATCCGCCGGTTCGAAGAGGACGCTGCCGAGAACCTTACCGGCGTAGAAATCGAGCGATGTGCGTTCCGGGTAGTACGGGTCGTGGATCGTCACCTTATCGCCCTGGATGCCGGTCGCTGCGATGTAATGGCCCGGCACTTCGAGGATCACGGGGATGTTCGCCTGCAACGCTGGCCGAATCTCCTCGATTGCCCCTGAGCCAGCGCCCAGGAAGCGGATCCGCTGGGTGCCGGGCTTGGCTTTGGCCACAGCCCCCGAGAGCGCATTCGCCGACGTCCACACCACATCGCCGTAGCTGTAGCCGCGGCTAGTCCACCCGTTCGAGTCCTGTGCGGCCTCCTCTTCGAACCATTGGTTCATGGCCTTTGGGCTCAGCGGCTGCCCGTCCGGCATCGTCACGAGTTGAAGCAGGGCGAGCACCGTGGCCATGGACGTCACAGCACAGCCACACTGGGCGAGCGTCTTGCCGCACGAGCTCTTCGGCCCCGCCAGTCCGGCTGCTGCGTAGATATCGTCAGCCCAGCGCGGGTCCGTCTGCCGGAAGAGGGGGCTGGTGGAGCTGGGGACAGGCGTTGGTTTCGCCGCGGAATCCTTGGCCACTCCGCAGAGATGCACGCCCTTGTACCGTTCCTCTGACTTGGCGAGTATCGCCGCGGCATCGTCCTTCTGAACGCCCGCCAAGGTCGTCGGCGCGGGCTTGGCCGCAATTGGCGAAGCCGCCGGTGCGGCCTTGTCTTCGTTGATGATCGGAATCGCGGGAATATTGAAGTCGCGGGTATCGGCGCGCAGCGGCCAATCGAACCAGAAGATCGCGAAGACGCTGGCCACCACCGCAAGTGCAAACAAGATCTGCAGCGGTAGCTTCCACGGCTGGAGAGGCGGACGCAGTTCGAGCTGGCCAAAAGCCTCCACGCGGCCCGCCGCCGAGTTGCGGGGCGTTGCCGCGGCTGTGAACAACACCACGTTTTCCCGCCCGAAGGCAGGCCGGTTGTTCGACTTTGCGCGCAGTCCTACGCGGCGCTCTTCGCCCGGGCCGAGGTCGATGCCGGACGCCTCCAGGTCGATGCTGACGCCCTCTTCCTGGCCTACCGCCTCCAGCTGGACGTTTACCGGCCGGTTGCCCACATTGGTCACCACAAGTTCGAACCGGCTGTTCGAGCGGAGAGGCTCAAGGCCCACGGTGAGGCGTTCAAACGGCAGAATGCGAATTTGCCCCACCGCCACCGATTCACGCGCGTCCACCCCAGAAGTGGCTGTGAACACCACGGCGTGATCTCCTGCAGTCGATTCGGGCGCAACTGGCGGCTTGATCACAATGGGGAGCGTGGTGATGGCCCCTGGCACCAGCGAAAGCTCTGCTCGCCAGCCCTGGAGCCATTGCGCCGGGATACCGCTGACATCGAGGCGCAGGCGATCGACAACCCGGCCGCGGTTCTCCACGCGCAGGCTGCCCTTGAGCATGTCGCCCGCCCGGATCGGGTTGTCCGGCAAACTGAGCGACAGGAGCACACGGGAGAGCGGCCGCACGGTCCGCTCGTCCGCTTCGGTGAGCCGCCGTTGGGTGACGGGTACTACGGCTTCGATGTCGACGGGCGGCGGTTCGAGATAGCGCGCCACGAGGTCGCCGAACCGCAACTGCTGGCCCGGCCCAATGTGGTTCTGGGTGTGCGGCTCGATGCGCCGCCCGCCCACAAAGGTGCCACCGGCGGTGCCCAGGTCTTCGAGCGTGACCACCCCGGACTCCACCAGCAATCGCGCATGGCGCTCGCCGATGGAGGGGTCATCCAGGAGGATTCCGCTCCCCGGCCCGCGGCCCACGAGCAGCGAAGGGACGTCGATCTCGTAGCGCCGCTCCTGCCCATCGGCGTCAATAACCAGCAGCGCGCCGAACTTCATTCGGGCCTCCGCGGCGTGCCCCTACGGGTAGGCGGCGTTGAACCAGTCCCAGGTAATTCGAGCCAGCTGCTGGCCGAGCGGCACTTCGGCTTTGAACTGCACAACGTCCTGTGACATGAAGGTG
>JBDTVB010000094.1:0-7066 GCA_040007415.1 Anaerolineaceae bacterium | reverse complement strand
GCCCGTAAACGCGGCGGTGGAGGGTGTAGCCCTTCAGGCAGGCCCGCGGATTCCATGCAACGCTGGAACTGTTGCCCTGGGGATCCCTGTAGAGGGCCCCGTCGTAGTTCTGTTCGATGCGGGTCACGACACCGTTGCGAACCATGGCGCGCATGCGGCACATGTGGGTGTCGTTCGGGGCGCAAATGAACTCGAAGCTCGAGTCATAGGCGTACTGGTCGCGGTAGACCTTCTCCCAGCCGCGACTAGGGTAGTGCGCAAGTGGGTTATCGATTCCCGGTGCCGCCTGCAGAAACGCCATCTTGCGTTCCATGTAGAGAGCCGTGCCACCGGCGGCAACACCACTGGTGACCTTCAGAAAGCTACGCCTGTCCATTCGCCCTATCCCTCCAGCACCGGCGTGGCCGTCCATGGCCGGCACCGGGCGCCTGAATCGCTGTCCATCACCCGCCCATCACAGGGCCCCTCCGTACACGCCTCGTCCGGCCGTTCCCACTTAAGCCCTGCAGACCGACTTTTCGTGCTCGGAGTTTCCACATGCCCACACTGCCCTTCGATGCGCGTCGCTGATGTGACATTCGTCACCACAAATCGAACGAGCCTTCGCAGTCATGTTGACAGCCACTGCCGCCTCCGGGGAGGTCCATCCGTCCGTCATCAAGTGTCCGAACGGCGCAGAGTCCGCTGCCGTCATCCGGCGGGCTCGACCCAGGCGCGCGTTTCGCCTCCCGCTCGATCTGGATGTCCAGCAGCCGGGGCAACTTCACCGAAATGCTTTCCAGAACCTGCCTAACCGCTCGTCAACCGCACGAGCCGGTCCGCCTGCAACTTCACACGGGCTCGAGCGCCCTGCGTTCACCGGAAGGGAGCTGGACTTCGATCAGGTCACCGGGCCGCACTTCGCCACCGCTGACGACGATCGCCATCACCCCAGCCTTGCGCACCAGATTGCCTTCGCTGTCGCGATCGAGGACGGCCGCCATCAACCCCTCTGCGATGCCATCCAGTTGAGCACATGGGTTTCGCAGCCCGGTCAACTCGACCACAGCGTTAGCGCCAAGATGTAGCCACGCACCCACGGGCAGGCCCAACAGATCCACTCCGCGTGTGGTCACGTTCTCGCCCATCTGCCCCGCCACCAGTTCGAAGCCATGGCGTCGCAGTTCGTCGTGCAGTTCGCTTTGAATCAGGTGGACCTGCCGGAAGTTGGGCTGATGCGGGTCGCGCGTCACCCGGGAACGGTGTTTCACCGTGCTCCCCTGGTGAGCGTCGCCTTCGACACCGAGGCCCGCCAGCAGACGAATGCTCCCCTCGTTGGGCTTGGTCATCGTGTGGGTGGCGCTGCGGCAGACTGCTGTCACCACGCTCTTCGGGGCATCCATCAATCCACCTCAGCCGCGCAAATTCGGCGACGGTCCAGCGTCGGGTCAAGTAAGCATGGGCCAGACCGAGCAGGTATGGCCAGATCCACTCAGACTTGGCGTGCGGGGCAACCCATCTAGCCTTCTCGGGTGGAAAGCGCGAAAACGTTCGCTTTCAGCAATTCGTTCGAATTGGGCGAATGGGAGATGGTGGCGCACGCACCAAACCCACGGCTGCGCCCTAACATCCGACGTTGACGCGTTAGGGCGCGCACCGGCTCGAGAGCGCCCGGGCGCTAATTGCTTTCGAGGAGCTTCTTGAGTTTCGCGAGGTCTTTGCTGTTGGCGCGGCGCATCGCCATCGACATGAAGGGTGCGAACAACCTGGAAAAGCCGGAGGGGTTGCCGCGGTTCCGCAACGTCATGCGCGTCGCGGTGGGTGAGATCGCGGCCCAGGTGTAGGTCGTTTCCATAGGGAAAGGGCCCTGGGCCGTGTGCATGACGAGTCGCTCCCCTGGCGCGAACTCCGCAATCTCGTAGGTGTAAACCAGCTTCCTCCCGAGGAAGTGCGCTTCGAAGGCCAGCTGCGTGCCAGCACGGGCGGGCGGTTCTGTTTCCCATTCGATGCGTTTGATGTTCGCGTACCATTTCGTCGTGTTATCAGGGTCTGCCGCGAATGCCGAAACGCGCTCGATGGGCTGATTCACGACTGTTTCGGTCTGGACATCAACCATCAGGATGCGCTCGATTTGGGAGCGACCGCGGGCAACCGTTCGCCGAGGAAGTACGTCCAGCCCTGCTGATGCGCTGGGATTTGTGTACCGGGCAGGTTGAAGTGGCGGAGATTGAGGATCGTGTGTGCACCATCTGGAGTGAATGTGACCTCCACGCGCGTCGAACCTGGTGGAAGGGGTCCGGCGTCGGGTGGATCCTCCCAGCCGAAGGTGAACACCAACCGCGTCGGTCGTTCCACCGTTACGAAGGCACCGCACATCACGGGCCCGCCCTCCATGACCACGCGCATCAACCCACCGGGTTCGCACACTACCTCCGCGGACGACCCCCACCAGGCGCTCAGCCCTTCCGCGGTGGTCCACATAGACCAGACCGTTTCGGGCGAGGCCGCGATGTGGACCTCCTGTTCGATACTTGCGGCGGGGACCATGTTTTCGGTCATTGGGGGCTCCTTGCTGGAAAGGCGTGATCGCTCTCCGTACGTCGGCGTTCGGCACTTTCTGCTTCGGACTTGAGGCGGCCGAGGCGGTCTGTCCACATCTCGTCGATGAACGTCCACACCTCGCCGAGGCCCTGTGGCCTGGCGCGATAGTAGCGGCGAGTACCCTGCGGGCGCACCGTGACGAGTCCGGCATCGGTCAGCAAGCGCAGGTGTTGAGAGACGGCCGGTCGCGATATGCGCGGAAACGCCTCTGCGAGATCCCCGGCGGAGCGTTCGCCATCGCGGACGAGCCGCAGCAAGCCGCGCCGCGTGCCATCGGCCAGGGCCTGCGCCACGAGATCAATAGGTTCTTGCACGGCGGATAGCGACATGTAAGTATTCTCTTACATAGATTGGTAGGGGCAAGGCCCGAGAGGATTCGTATGTGGCCTGGCTCCGCCGTCGCGACCAGTACGAGGACGCTTAATCCCGGAGAGCGCGCTGGGCACCGCGCCGGTTCCGCCGACTAGCGGGCCTGCCCCATTCCACCGGCCTTTGCCATCATGGAGGTAAGTGAAGGTGGTTTAAGTGGAAGTGACAATACCGGAAGCAGTTTCCTATCCCGGCGCGAGGCGGCCTGACCGACATCGCTGGGTGAGTTCGTTCGGCGTCAAATTGGCCTCATGTGAATGGGGCGATGAAGACGCGCCGCCGTTGTTCCTGGTGCACGGCGGATCAGATTTCGCCGGGACCTTCGACGGCTTCGCCCCGCTTCTTGCAGACGCTGGCTGGCGCGTCATCTCCTGGGACCATCGCGGACACGGCGATTCTGACCATGCAGCCCTCTATTCGTGGGATGCCGACGTGCGGGACGCCCTCGCGGTGCTCGATTCGGTGACCCCGGACGCGGTGCCCGTCGTCGCCCACTCCAAGGGCGGCGGCATGATGCTCCAACTCGCGGAAGCGCTGCCGCGGCGCATGTCGAAGCTCGTCGTTATCGATGGCCTCCCTTCTCCTGATCCCCACCCGGACGTTTCGGACCACGAAGAGCACTCGCTGAGCGCGAAAAACCTCTCCGCATGGCTGGATCACCGACGCACGGCAGCGTCGCTCCACCGCAAGCCCGGCACACTGGACGAACTCGCCAGGCGCCGCAAACGGATGAACCCGCGTCTGGATGACAACTGGCTTCGCTACCTCGTCACGGTGGGGGCACGGCACGACCCGGATGGCTGGCGCTGGAAGCTGGACCCGGCGATCCGCATGGGCGGGTTCGGCCCCTGGCAGCCCGGGTGGTCGCTCGGCCGCATGAAATCGCTCGAAATCCCTCTCATGGGGCTGACCGCCACCGTGGAGGAGGAGATGGGCTGGGGCACGAAGCACGAACAACTGCTCCCGTACCTGCCCGCGGGCGCCCGACTCGTTCCTTTTCAGGACACGGGCCACTTCATCCACATCGAACACCCGCGAGAAGTCGCCGACCTCCTGCTGGAGTTCCTTTCGTGACCGTCTTCCTCACTCATAACAAGATGAAGCTCGCCTTCCACACCTTGCGCGGCGGTGAAGGCCCGAACCTGCTTCTTCTCCATGGACTCGGTGAACATTCGCCGAAGGCCGTCCCGACGGATGTCGGACGCTGGCCGGGGGCCGTCTACGCAATGGACTTCACCGGTCACGGAGAATCAACGATGCCCGGCGGAGGCGGCTACACGGCCGAACTGCTAATGGGCGACGCCGACATTGCGCTCGGCATGCTGGGGCGCGCCACGCTGCTCGGCCGCGGACTTGGCGGCTATGTCGCTCTGCTCCTTGCAGGCGCACGCGCGGAGTCTGTGCGCGGCGCCATCATCGCGGACGGCCACGGAATGGCGGGTGGCGGCGACCGCCCGGGACCGACGGTCGTCCGTGGCGTTCCTGAACGCGACACCACACCTGACCCGTTTGCCCTCGTGGAGCTCGCGGCAGACCTTCGTCCTGCTGAGTACGCCGAAAAGTTCGTCGCCCTGGCATGCGCGGGATCGGGCCTCGAACGGCCGATCAGCGTTTGCGCGAAATCCCGGCCAGACTGGCTGAAGGCGATCCTTCAACGGCCGGGCGTTATGGAAGCCACACTGGACGAGGCGCTGCAATCCTACGCCGGAACCACCGCCGGGTAGCCATCGACCCAATCACGTTCGCTCGTCGAGATGATCCTTGAGGCGGGCAAGCGCGCGTGCCTGGCGCCCCTTGATGCCATCAACTGAGGCGCCGAGCGAGATAGCCACCTCCTGCAGCGACAATCCGTGGATGAAGCGAAGGCTGATGACTTCGGCGTAGGCGGGCTCCAGAAGTGCAAGGCTGCGGGCGAGGTCGAGCAGGTCAGCATCGAGGCGGGGATCTGCTGAAGCCCCATCGAACGCCTCGATGGCAACGGCCGGTGGCCGACCAAACCACCGGCGGCGGTGAGTATTGACGACGTTTCGAGCGATGCCGAAGAGCCACGCACGGGGAGGCAGACCCTGGTCCTGGAAGGCCTCGGCGTGCTCCCACGCTTCCGCGAAGACCTGGCTGGTGGCGTCTTCCGCCTCGCTCGGGTTGGCCAGGCGAGACTGTGCGTAGCGGTAGATCGCCGGCATCTCGTTTTCAAACAAGACGCGCCATGCGTCCGGGTCGCGCTGCTGGAGAAGACCGGCTTCGGAATCGCTGCTCACCGAACTAGGCTCCGGAGCAAGCTTCCGCATGGCGAGGAGCACGCCCCAGGAGGGCCCCGAAGGCGGCACGTAGCGGGGGGCGGTGAGCGTGGTCACCTACGAGTGCCCCCCAGGTTCGGGTGTTTGCGTTGGTCCCGGCGTCTCCGAACCATGGTCATCGTCGTGGGGCGTCGGCGTCGGCGCGGGCGAAGGCGTCGCTTTGGGGGTAGAGGTGGGGCTTGGGTTTGTTGTTGGCGCCGGGGTCTGAGTGGGCGAAGGCGTGGCCGTAGCCGAAGGCGTTGGGGACGGAGTGCCCGGCCCTGCCGGCGTTGGCGGTGGCGTGGCCGTCCCGGCGGGAGACGGCGACGGCGTGGCTGAGAGAGATGGACTCGGGACTGGAGTGCCGCCCGGAGAGACTGACGACGGCGTCGCTGCGGGAGTCACGGGGTCCCCGAGCGCAAACGACGGAGGCAACGTCCCAGGCGCAACCGTCGACACAGAACTCTCTGGCGGAGCCTGGGTTCTCGTCGCGCCCGGGGCGGGCGTGGCTGATGGGGTGCCGGAGGGGTTTGCCGCCGCTGCCGGCTGCTGTGTGGGCGAGGCTGGCGGCGTCGACGTTTGCGTGGGCGCTTCAACAAGGGTGCCGGTGCCCGTGTCGTCGCGGGGGACGAGGTTCGCGACAAGGTTGCCCGCAAAATGCGCCACTGCAGAAAGGGCATCAAGCGGACCGTCGCCTACGGCCACGGAGGCGGAGCTTGCGACTGACACGGTCAGAATGGCCCCTGCGGCGAGCCGCGCCACGAGAGGCCGGGGTCGCGGAGACGCTGGAGTCCAGGCGATGAGCCACGCCACCAACCGGGGGCGGCGCCGCTCATCGAGCAGAAGGGCAAAGTCGGCGCGCATGCGCACGGTAGCCGCGCCCGAAGGTCCCGGAACGTGGAGTGACCTGGTTCGCCGAACTACTCGGAGCAGCCGGGCGAGCTCACCATCAGATGGCCCGGCTGAGGCATGCCCTTCTAGGGCGTCGCTGAGGAGTTCCGGCGAAATAGTCACATCAGACCGAAACGCTTTCCCTCGCCGGCTGCCTCTGAGGCCTCGGGCGGATGTAGGTGAGTCGCACGATCACACCGAAGACGATGAAGAGACTGGTTCCCAGGTAGGTCCCCAGGAGCCATGGCTCGCGTGAATCTGTCCCCATCTGGACGCCATGCCAGAGCGCGCCGGCGAAGGCGACGACAGACATGTAGTGAATGATACGCCACATGCGCATCCCGATCGCCCGGCGGAACCAGAACGATGCGGAGACGATCAGTGCAAGGTAAAGCGAAACGGTCCCGACTCCGGTGAGTGTGGGCTTGTAGTAGGAGGCATAAGGGACGAAAAGGTCCACAAGTCCGAACTGGGTCCACTGGTCTGGAATGAGGACGAGCGCGTGGGAAAACCCCAGAACTACGCCGGTAATAGACGCGGCCTGGTGGAACGCGAGCAGCCGCGCACGCCCGACAAGACCGTCGAACCAGGCCGAGGACATCAACAGGCCGCCGACAAGGCCTAGCCAAAGGAAGAGGTAGCTGGCAACCCCGGCGGCCCGCGACGCGTACCAGGCGCCGTGGGAGCCGGGGTGGAGGACGACCCCGGCTATCGCGGGCCCGAGCCTTACCGCCGCCAGTGTGACCACTGACGCGACGAGGAAGGAGAGGAGATGCTTCATTTGTTCACGATGCCTTAGACGCTGGCGGCGGAGGTGCCGGAGCGGGCTTTGGTGGCGCCGCTGGGGCTGGCGGCGGAGCCGGTGCTGGCGCTGGAGCCGGCGCTGGGGCTGGCGCAGGCGCGGGGGCTGGCGCAGGCGCGGGGGCTGGTGGCAGCGCTGCCGGTGGGGG
>JBDTVB010000093.1:0-7116 GCA_040007415.1 Anaerolineaceae bacterium | reverse complement strand
GCTCGGGCCAATTCCTTAGTCAAGCCGGAAGCGATGTCGAACCCGTACATCACCTTCGCCGCACCGTCGCCCGAGTGTTCCCACTGCGACCACACCACCTTGCCGCCTCCTACCTGTGGAAGTGGCGCCACGCCGAGCGGGAGGCCAATCGGGAGCCCCGCGACGCCTATGATACCGGGCTGGGATTCTGCCACCTGGACCTCGGCCCCGGTTTCGGAGTTGTGAAGAATCAACTTCCACTGTTCGAATGGCAGTTGATTGACCGTGCGGACGGTCGCGATCCAGGGTCCATCCGTGGAGCCGATGATGTCTTGAAGTCCGGGCTCGCCCTTCCAGAGGAGCTGTTGACGCTCCCCGCTGAGGCTGTAGCTGAAGAACGATGGGGAATCTCCCCTGCCGTCCAGCGGAGTTTGCTTGACCACGAATCTTTCTCGGGACGCTGAGATTGGCACGAGAGAGTCGTACCGGGAGAGCGGACCCGGGCCTCTCGGAGGGTCGACCGTTATGAAGGATGGCAACGCGACAGCGGCATCCACAGCCGTTGGCTGCCCTGGCGCGGTCGTGGAGGTTGGCCCAGGCGCCACCGACGTTGGAGTGGCCACCGCCGTTGTGGCGGAAGCGACCGCGTTGGTCGCCGGTGGTTCCGCCGGCGATGAACATGCCGCAGTGAGAATGAGCGCTGTGGCCAGACCGGGAAGTCCGAAGAATGCTAATGAGCGTGCGCTCATGGAAGACCCCTTAGATGTAGAGCGTGGATTCTTCTGAACCCGCATCGACCCCGGTGCCGGAAGCAAGCGGGTGACTGAAGGCTCATCGCTGGTGGTCATCGAGTAGGCGGTTTTCGTTACCGGGTGGGCTCTGCACGCCGCGCGGCGCTGGAGAGCAGGTTCATCTGAGGCAATGGGAGCCTCCTGCCCGCTGGGACGGTACGCCCAAGGACGGCGCGCCACTCCTTGACACCGTGCGCAGCGCCGTCAGGCGAAGTCAACGCGAAATGGCGTGGTCCGCAGCATTGGAATGAATCTGCAAGGCGCTATTGGGTTAACGGCGTCACCAATGAGCCCATTGGTTCCGACTATAGCTCAACCACGAGGTATTCACAGGGCGGGGGATAGTCGTCTATCCTTATAGGCGGCAGTTACCAGCCGTGGAGGGATCAATGGCCATCTCAGAGGCCCCAAACAACGTCAGCGACATCGTGATTTCGAACGCATCGAAAGTGCACCGGAACCTCTCGGTCCCCGTCCTCTACGAGTACGCCGTGCGGCGCGGCGAAGGCAAGCTGCTCGAAGGCGGCACCTTCGGCGTCTACAGCGGCCCGCGCACAGGGCGCAGCCCCAAAGATAAGTACATCGTCAAAACGCCCGAGATTTCGGAGCACGTCTGGTGGGGCCAGCACAACCAGCCCATGACACCTGAGACGTTCGAGCACATCCGCACGCGTGCGATTCGCTACCTTAAAGACCGCGAGCTTTTCGTGCAGGATTGCGTTGTGGCGCAGGACCCGGAGCATCGCCGCACGGTACGCGTGGTCACGGAACAGGCGTATCACAGCCTCTTCGCGCGCACGATGTTCATCCCCTCCACTCCGTTGGGCGCGAACGAAAGCCCCGATATCACCATCCTGCACGCCCCGTTCCTTCAGTTGGACGGCCTCGGCGACGGCGTGAACAGCGACGCCGTGGTGGCCCTCAACCTGACTGAGGGCATCATCCTCATCGCTGGCACGGCCTACGCGGGCGAGATGAAGAAGTCCGTCTTCAGCGCGATGAACTACTACCTCCCGCTGGAGAACGTCCTATCGCTGCATTCTGCTGCGAACGTGGACCCGCGCACCGGCAAGACGGCGCTCTTCTTCGGCCTCTCGGGCACTGGCAAGACAACCCTCAGCACAGACCCTGAGCGCCTCCTCATCGGTGACGACGAGCACGCCTGGACCGAGCACGGCATCTTCAACATCGAGGGCGGCTGCTACGCCAAGGTCATTCGCCTTTCGGAGGAGGCCGAGCCAGACATCTTCGAACAGACGCACGAATTCGGCACGATCCTCGAGAACGTGATCTTCGACGAGCACGAGCGGACACTCGACCTGGACAACGATTCGATCACCGAGAACACGCGCGGCAGCTATCCGCTGGATTCGCTGCGGAACGTCTGGGACGGCGAAGTTGCGCCGCACCCGGACCACGTCATCCTCCTGACGGCAGACGCCTACGGCGTGCTGCCGCCCATCGCCCGGCTCACCGGACCACAGGCGCTCTACCACTTCCTCAGCGGCTACACCTGCAAGCTGGCTGGCACAGAACTCGGCGTGACGGACCCGCAGACCACGTTCAGCGCGTGCTACGGCGCGCCGTTCATGGCCCTCAACCCGACGGTCTACGCTGACTTGCTGAAGCAGCGGCTGGACATGACGGGCGCCCAGACCTGGCTGATCAACACCGGCTGGGTAGGCGGGAAGTTCGGCGTGGGCAAGCGCATCGCCATCCAGGAGACGCGCAAGATGGTGCGCGCGATCCTCAACAACGGGTTCGATGGGACAACCTTCACGAAGGACCCGGTCTTCGGATTCGACGTGCCGAACACGTGCCCGGGAGTGGACGCGAAGCTCTTGAACCCTCGCGAGATGTGGGCCGACAAAGAGGCGTACGACGTAATCAAGACCGGCCTCGGCGAGAAGTTCAAGGCGAACTTCGAGCAGTTCCGAGGGCTGGTCAGTCCGGAAGTGGCACACGCCGGGCCGTGAGGTTCGACCAAACCGAAGGGCAAACGTAGAATCGGGAGCTGTAGGCCGCGCCCGGGGCGGTGCCTTTCAGACGGTGCAGGAGTTCCATGCGTGACGGTTAAGTACCTGCGAGACCAGCGCCACCTCGGCACGGTTACCGAGATCGCCAGGGCCAAGTTTCCGTTCCCAAGCGAAGCGAACCCGGACTACGAGACGCTCGTCAACGAGCCGAAGCCGGTGATCTCCGTGGGCGAGAACCTTGGCAAGGACTTGTTCCCGGACATCGTTGTTGTCCGGCGCCCGGGGCAGTGGCTGCTTCTGATGGCCGAGGTCGAGACCTCTGACTCGATCAACGATGAGACGGCGCTGAACCAGTGGTTGCCGTTTTCGAAGTGCGGCGACTTGCTGCTTTACGTACCGTACGGCTGCGTAACAGAGACGAAGCGGCTGGTGAAGAAGCACGGGATAAAGCTGAAGGGCATCCGCACCTGGCGGTTTCGTCCCGTCTGGGGCCTGGATGTCTCGGAAGCGTAGGTTTCGACCACCGGGTCTGCGTCGCCAGGCGAATGCGGTTAGGCTGGGCGGGTGAACGTTTTCTTCGACGTGGACCAGACGCTTGTGTACATCGACCAGCACGTGAACCTCTTGCGGCCGGGCGCGCACGATGCGATGCGGCGTCTGAAAGAGGCTGGCCACGACGTCTACGTGTGGAGCGCTGCGGGGCTGGCGCACGTGGAGCGGGTGGTGCACATGCACGGCCTTGGCGAATGGGTCGATGGCATGTTCGATAAGGACCCCAAGGTGCGGCCCTACCCGGATTTCATCATTGATGACGATTGGTACCTGGTGGAGAAGTACGGTGGCCACTGCGTGAGCCAGTACAAAGTTGTGAACGAGGATGACCGCGAGTTCGAGGACGCGCTGCGGGCGATCGGGCTGGCGTGAGCTCGGTACCGCCGATGTAGGCTGAACTGATGCGAGTGCTTCTGGTTGAGCCGTTCTATGGTGGGAGCCATGCTGCCTTTGCGGACGGGCTGCGAGAACGTTCGACGCATGAGGTGGTGCTGCTAACGCTGCCAGAAGGCGAGTGGCGGCGGCGGATGAGGCGCGGCGCGCAGGAGCTTGCGGCTGCTTCAAGGCTGGTTCATGGCGACTTCGACCTGGTGATCGCCACCGACATGCTGGATGTCCCGGCGTTCCTGGCACTCACGCGGCGCCGGTTTGGACGCGTGCCCGTGATGTACTACCTCCACGAAAACCAGTTCACCTACCCCCGTATCCGGGGGACGAAGCTGAACTCATGGTTCGGACAGATCAACTACATGTCAGCGTTGACGGCGGACCGTGTGGCGTTCAACTCGGAGTATCACCGGCGGGACTTTGTTACCGCCTTGAGAACGCTCGCCATGCAGCCCAACAACTGGTTGGTGGAAGAGGCGATCGAGGAGATCGCGGCGAAGAGCGAGGTGCTGCCGATCGGTGTGGACCTGGCGGGGCTGGAAGCCCATCGGGTGGAACGGACGGTGGGAGCGCCGCCGCTCATTCTCTGGAACCACCGCTGGGAGTTCGACAAGGCGCCCGAGATGTTCGCGCGGGTGATCGAGAGGCTGGCGAGCGAAGGGCATGCGTTTCGCCTCGCGATCGTTGGGGAGGCGGGCTTCAACCCCAGCCCCGCGCTGCCCGAGCTTGCACGGACGTTGGCCGACCGCTTTGAGGTGTTTGGGTTCTTGCCGAGCCGCGCAGCCTACGCCGAGTTGCTCTGGCGGAGCGATATTGTGGTGAGCACTACGCGACACGAGTTCTTCGGCGTAGGGATGGTAGAGGCGCTCTTCTGCGGGTGCATTCCGTGCGTGCCGGCAGCCTTCACTTACCCGGACCTGGTTCCGGGAGATCTGCATGAGCGTTGTCTGTTCGAGGATGAGGCAGGGTTCGAAACGAAGCTGCGCGCGTTGCTGAGCGATCGTCCAGAGGGTGAGGGGCTGCGCGCATCAGCTGAGCGGTTCGACTGGACCAGCGTGGCCCCTCAGTGGGATTCGGCCATCGACCGGACCGCCCTGAGGGGGCTCTGACAGTGGATGGTGGGGGCGAAGATTCGTCACAACCGCGAGGGTGGACGATCATGTATTCATGTCGCTGAAGTCGGTTGACCGTGTGGGCAGGGTGTAGCGGATGGGATTTGCGGTGCGCAGATGGTGGGCGAAGGTTCCTGGCCCGATACGGCGACCGATTGCGGTGCTAGGGGCAACGATTCGCCTTTACATGGACGACCATTGCGCCACCTACGCCGCGGCGATTGCGTACTACGCGCTGTTTTCCCTGATCCCGTTAAGCCTGATCATCCTCTCGGCGTTCGGATTGTTCGCCAATCGCCAGGACATCACAGATTTCGTCTTTGAGCAGATCCCGCTAAAGGAGAGCGACTCCGTGCGCGAGAGCGTGAACACGATCGTGCAGCGGGCGCAAGACGTATCGATCGCCGGGATCTCGTTCGGCGTGCTTATCCTGCTCTGGTCCTCCAGCGGCATCTTCGCGGCAGTGCGGCGAGGTCTCGATGTGACGAGCCATCGGACGAAATCGCGGTCGTACTGGCACGGCAAGCTGGTCGATGTTGCGCTGGTGCCGGCGCTTGGGATGCTGATTCTGCTCTCAGTCGGACTGACGGGCCTGGCTCAACTGGTTATCGGGAGAGTGAGCGAACTTGGCCCACTCGACTTCGACGCCAACCTGGCCCTGCGAATGTCCTCGTTCCTGCTGCCCGCGCTGGTCTCGTTCGTGATGTTTCTGCTGCTCTATCACTTCGTGCCGAGTTCGCGAATGGCATGGTCGGAGGCCTTGGCGGGGGCGACGTTTGCGACCGTGCTGTTCGAAATCGCGAAGAACAGCATCACCTATTTCATTGACGCGGCGCCCTACTCCAAGGATACCGCGATCTACGCCGGATTCGGCACGGCGCTGGGCTTTCTGTTCTGGATGTTCGTTAACGCTTCGATCTTGTTATTGGGCGCTGAATTCGCGCGGGCGCTGCGGCGTGAGCCTGCGGTTCCGGCCATTTCCACCATCGAGGCGAGCGAGGATCCGTTGACGATCTCGACCGAAGGCATGGTCAGGCGTTGATGGGCTAACTGGCTGGTGCGTCAGGGCGTATCGTGCAACGCGCTGGAGGGATTCGGATGTTTGTTGAGATTGACCATGTCGCGGTGGTGGCGGCCACCTGGGATGACGCGCGGGATGTGCTGCTTGCGAAGCTCGGGCTGGAGCTCGACGAGAAGCGGTCGCCGTTGCCGGACGGCGTCTACTTTGCGCCGGAGCGGACGAACAACTACTTCCTGAAAGTCGGGCTGGGGAATACGCGAATCGAGGTGCTGATCCCGGCGGATACGACGAGCGGGACAGCGAAGTTTCTCGCGCGAAACGGGCCGGGACTGCATCACATCGGCTATGCCTGCGCGGATGTGGCCGTTGAGGCTGCACGGCTGGAGGATTCGGGTTTGCGGCGAATAGATATCGGTCCATCGGCGAATCCCAACCGGTTGGCGGCCGCGTTCTTCCACCCGAAGAGCGTCAACGGGATCCTTACCGAACTGGTGCCCGTTTACCGCGAGCGCGCCTGAGCCTTGTCAGCGGCGCCCGCGGGGGTCGCTCCCAGCTCTGCTTGGGCCGTGGGCGTTAGGCAGAGGAGACGGGAGTGACGAGTTCGGCGGCGATCGCTTCCATGCGGTCGACGACAGATTCCGTGGAGCGACCGCCAATAACGAGGATGAGCTGATCGACGCCGAGCTGGCGAAACTGATCAGCGGCCGCCGGGGCGAAGAATCCAGGCGCCGGCCGAACGCTAATCGAGACGTCTGAGCGTTTGCGACCCTCGGCGTCGAGCAGTTTCTCCAGTGTGCCGATGCGCTCGGCGGCAGTCTCGGGGGTGAGGTTGAAACCGAACCAGCCGTCACCCTTGCGAGCCACGCGGCCGAGGGCGGCATCCGATTCGCCACCGAAGATGATCGGCGGGTACGGGCTCTGGATAGGTTTGGGCGATTGCCGGCAGGTGGGGAGCGAGTAGAACTCGCCTTCGAATGAGGAGACCTCGTCAATCCAGAGTCTGCGCATCACCTCCAGGTACTCCTCGGTGCGCGGACCGCGGCGAGCCCACGGCACTCCGAGCGCGGCGAACTCCTCGCGCAACCAGCCGATGCCGACGCCGAAATCGACTCGCCCGTTCGAGAGGCGATCGACGGTGGTCACCTGCTTGGCGGTGTAGACCGGGTTTCGCTGGGGACCGAGAGCGATGCCGGTGCCAAGCCGTACGTTCTTGGTGGCGGCGGCAAGGAAGGCGAGCACGTTGAACGGATCGAGGACGCCCGCATCGCGGCCCACGGCCAGCTTGCCGTCGTCGGTGT
>JBDTVB010000092.1:0-7199 GCA_040007415.1 Anaerolineaceae bacterium | reverse complement strand
CAGCTAACCCCGTAGGCGTAATAGGGAGAGGCGTGGCAGCCGCTCAGCCTGCCGCAACTGCCTCTCATGCGATCCGTGGTGCGTGTTCGCCGGTATCTGCCGGTGGCTGCGCGTCCGTTCAACAATGGAGGCGAGGCAGATGCTTCGAAGGCAATCGACCCCCTGGTGGCGCCGTCTCTTTGCAGAGTCGCTGGTCCCCGCGTACGTGGTGGTGCGGGAGGATTCGCAACGGCGCTGCCCCGATTGTGGCGCTGGCTATCGCGCAGACGACCAGTACTGCCCCGTATGCCACATCGCAACACCCGAGTGGCGATTCGGCTAACCGCATCTCAATCGGCTCCATTTCCTCCAGTGCGCCGTCTTCCCCCCTGTGGCGGCGCACACCCCAGCAGGTCATCCCGTTCGCGGGGTGGCCTGTTTGGGTTGGAGGTGAAGTGGCGGAGCGGGCTAATCCGCGAACGGCGGCTTCAGCACTTCGAACGGCGGCGAAGAACCTTCGCCGCAGAGCCCCTTGCCGCCGACGCCAACGTACAGCGTCGCCCGGCCGTCCGAGCGGAAGATATCGAACTGGTCAGAGACATAGGGGACCGAGCCACCGCCCTGGACCTCGGCAAGGGTCTGGCCATCCTTCACCAACGCGCTGCCGTCCTGGCCGAATTGGAGGGTGCGGCCGTCGCTGTAGTTCCATCCGGTGTCGTAACGCTCCATGGGCGCGACAACGCCGGGGGGCACGGCCACCTGGGTCCTGGGTTCGAATTGCCCTTTGACCGCAAGTTGCCCCGGCACCCAGTAGTCCCCGAAACAGGTTTGCGTGCCGAGAATGCGAAGGACCTCCACGGCGCTCCGCGAATCGAAGATGCGCATGTCCGACCCCGCATTGAGGTCTTGGCCGTTGACTGAGATGTAGCGGTCGTCGAACGACCAGCGAGGGTTGCTACTACCGGCCGGGAGCGTGAGGTCTGGAGCGCCGTTGAGAGTCACGATGCGAGTATCGGTAAGACTGCTGATAGCGATGCGCCTGCCATCGTGAGACCACTCCATCCCGCGCATGCTCGCGGGGATCAGCCGCGCCGCGCCGTCGTTCACCAGCCAGGTGCTCTCACCGCCCGACGCCCCGGCCGCGAAGTCCGTGCCATCCGGCGACCATTCCGCGTAGACGTACGGGTCTTTTGGCTCGGTGCTCGTCAGAGTGTGCACCTCCAGGACTTTGCCGGAGGCTGACTCTGCCGCAACGATCGTGCGTCCCGCGTTGCCGACAAAGTGCGTGCCGTCGGGCGAAAAGCGCTGCAAAAGGAGACTCTGGCCGGCGAAAGTGCTCTTGCGGCTCATTCCGGTGGAAGTGTCGAGGATGTAGGCCACCTGCGTGTTGCCCCTCGGTGCGGTGACGTCCATCCAGGCGATGAAGCGTCCGGCGGGCGAGACGCGCGAAGGGTAGCCACTATCCGGCAACTGCCACAACTCACCGCCGCCGGTTGCCGGGTCCAGGAACAGCACACCGCTGCCCGCGTTCACCGCCCCGCCACGCGGGATGAGGACGCGGCGAGGCTCACCAACGTACGGCGGAGGGCTGCCCGGCGGGCGCGGCGTGGGCGTTGGCGGAGGCGTGATGGTCGCCGTCGGTGGCGCAGCGGGAACGGTCGCAGAGGCTGTTGGCGTCGTCTTGGCGCTGCCGCCCGAACAGGCGGCGGCCAGCAACGCAAGACTGGCCATGTAAGCGAGAATCGTCAGCCGCTTCATGAAGGAACTGTATCCCCGCGGGGAAGGTGCGTGGTAAAGCGTCCGGTGGCTTAGTTCCGGTGACTGGCGCGCGGTACGGACTCCGCGCTACTGCCCCAGCACGTAGCGCCGGTACGCGGCGTACCAGTCCTCGGCGATTGCGCGCTGGGCCTCGGCGAGCGGGAGCTTCCCATCGCAGGCGAGCTGCGCGAGTTTGACCTCCAGCTGGTCCTTCTGGTGGAAGCCGGGATTGGGCTCGGCGGGCTCGGGCCAGAGGTTGCGGTCGCTGTTCGAACCGCCGAGGGCGAGCGGGATCAGGTGGTCCATTTCGAACTCGTTCGGCATACGCACGCGGGTGATGCCGTAGTCGGCGTAGATCCGGTTCTTCGTTGCGATGGAAACGTCGCGAACGCCTTTCGTGTAGCCCTTCACGCAGATCACATCCAGGCCGACAGCGAAGGCCTCGCCCGGCGTGCGCACCGGGTCCGGGTAGTTGATCCCCGGCGTGCGCGTTCCCGGCGCGGGCGGGGCCACTCCAACCGTTGGCGCGGCAGCCGTGACGTCGGTTGGTGAACCGTCCGAAACAGCCGGTGCGGCCGCATTCGGCTGAAAGCAGGCAGCAACGCACAGGACCGCTAACGCCAGGATGGCCGCGCACCGCTTCACGATGCCGATCCTACGCCTGATCGCGTCACCCGCTGGCGCGCAATTTCACGTGGATCGGAGCTGCGGACATTCCCTCAAGCCCGATACCACTATGTTTCCGGACTCGCCGCCCTATGCGGGCAGCTCCGGTTGACAGGTGCGGCAGAAGCTGGTGACCCGCTGGTTGGCGGTGATCTCGCTGATCGTTGCTCCGCAACGGGGGCAGGGCTTGCCGCCCAGGCGGTGGACGCGCATGAAGTCGCGCCGTTCTTCGTAGTCCAGGTCGCTGCCTTTGATCATGCTCTCGCGAACGAGTGGAGTGGCCCAGTCCATCACGGCATGAGAGGCGCGGTAGAGCGCGCGGAGCTGCTCCTCACTGAGCCCGGTGCGAGGGATGTAGGGGTTGATTTTCGCTTCCCAGAGGATCTCGTCGCTGTAGGCGTTGCCGATGCCCTGGACGAACTCGGCGTTGGTGAGCATGGACTTGACCTGGCCGCGATATTTCTTCGTCCGGGCGAGCCAAATGTCCTCCGTCAGGGCTGGATCGAGCAGGTCCGGACCGTTCGTCGACCAGTTTGGGATGAGCGACAGTTGGCCGTTCGGGACGAGGTAGATCTTGCCCATGACGCGCTCGTCCGAATAACGCAGTGAGCGGCCGCCTTCCATGCCGAGAACGAGGCAACACTTGGCCCGCAGCTTCGTTTTGGGGTCCACGTACTGGAAGCGGCCGGTGAGCATGGGATTGATGGCGAGGACACGGGCCGATGCGAGCGAGAAGAGGAGGAATTTGCCGTGCCTGAGCACGTCGCCGAAGTGGTCGCCGGGGAGGGTGTCTCTGAGGACCTGGGCGGGAGTGCGAAAGACGAAGGGGATGCGCGCATCGCAGCTGGCGATGGTTCGACCGCTGACCTGTTCGTTGAAGTAGCCACGGATCGCTTCGAGTTCGGGGATCTCGGGCATGGGTGAACCGCCGGGGCCGAAGATGGTTGGGGCGAGTATATCGGCCCCGCGCCGAGGACGATTCCGACGGCCAAAGTTAATGCCAGCACACACACGGTTGGGGGTACATCCCCTACAATAGGAGCAGCTTAAGGTGGACGATTGCCCCTGCCGCGAAACCTTTCTTCACTGGCCCTGTGCGCACCCCATGCGCGTGATTCGCTGCTGTCTCTCGCCTCGGCGCTCCTCGCCCCTAAGCTCGACTCATGACGACGATTGACGCTCCCCCACAAAGAATGACAGTCGGCGTGCTGGCACTGCAGGGTGACTTCCGGGAGCACCGCGAGATGCTTGAGGCGATGGGCCACAGCGTCCGCGAGATCCGCAAGGTGGAGCAGTTGCGGGAGCTCGATGCGCTGATCATCCCTGGCGGCGAGAGCACGACGATTGCGCGGCTGATCTTGAGCAATGGGTTCCAACAGCCGCTACGCGATTTCTGTGCGAGCGGGCGTCCCGTGTGGGGGACGTGCGCGGGCGCTATCTTGCTGGCGAAGCACGTCGATCGGCTTGACCGTCCGGGAATCGAGATGATGGACATCTCGGTACGGCGGAACGCCTTTGGGCGGCAGCTCGATAGCTTCGAAGCGGACCTCACAGTCAAGGGAATTGAGGGGCCGCCGTTTCACGCGGTCTTCATCCGGGCGCCGCTGTTCGATGAGGTGCGCTGGCCCGCGGAGGCAGTATGCACCCTGGAGGACGGGACGATTGTGGCGGCGCGCGAAGGGAACCTGTTCGCGACGTCGTTTCACCCGGAGTTGACCGGCGACAACCGGCTACACCAGCTGTTCCTGAGCATGGGACGGCCACGCGGGGACTCTCCGAAGTGAGCGAACTGCGCGCCGACACCCTGAGCCCGATCGACGCGGCCACGCTGTGGCCGCAGCTGCACCGGCTGGGCACGGAGATCATCGCGACACGCGGCACGGAGAGTCTGCTGGTTGCCTCGGGCCTCGCGGCTACGGGGATCACGCGGCTGCCGAAAGTGCCTCGCACCGTGGTAGTGGGCGTGAAACGTGGGCTGCGCTACCGCGGCGTGCTGATCGCTCGCGAGCTCTCGGGGGGCGCGGGTTGGGAAGTGGTGAGCGTGCGGTTGAGGCGGGTGATGGACGACGAAGCGGCCGTCGCACTCCTGCAGTCGGTTTCGCACGAAGTCGCCCAGCGCGGGGGCCGCACGCTCTATCTGCGGTACGCGGAAGGGTCGCCGCACGCGCCAGCACTGCGCAGAGGTGGCTTCTACGCCTATCGTTTGGAACGCCTGTACGCGGTACCGCCCACTGACAAATCGCTGGAAACGCCCTTTCGGATGGCAACGAGTACCGACCGCCACGGCGTCTTCCGGCTCTACTGTCGCGCGGTTCCAGAAATCGTGCGGAG
Organism: Anaerolineaceae bacterium; assembly: GCA_040007415.1. Classification (GTDB taxonomy): domain Bacteria; phylum Chloroflexota; class Dehalococcoidia; order Tepidiformales; family Tepidiformaceae; genus PNKC01. The sequence continues at coordinate 2,465 of JBDTVB010000092.1, read as the reverse complement.
GGTAGAAGCGCCGACTCAGCAGGAGTGGCGCGCAGTGCTCGACTCGTATGACTGCGGCAAGGAGTTCGTGCTCGATAGCGCTGGAAGCCTGGAAGCCTGGGTGGGACTTGGGGACCGCGAAAGCCACGTGCTCATCGAAAGCACGGCCAACGGGGTGGTGGGCTCCGCGCTGGACCTTGTCGAAACGCATTCGGGCCGGCATGCCACGCTGGTGGTGGCGGAACACCAGGGAGATGTCGAACGGGTCGCCGTCGAGAGGGGCTACACGCCGCTGGGCGTGCGCTTGATGTGTGCGAGAAGGCTCGCGGTCCTCAATACTCTGAAGGAGGTCGTAGCGGTCACCGCGGAGAATTTCGCGCTGCCGCAATGAAGCCGTGTCGCAACCAACATTGAATATGGCAGTACCAACCGAACAACAGATCGTGACCGATGACCTTGACCTCCTCCTGGAGGCGTTGCCGGAGCACATCGCAATCGCCTTGATGGAGCCCGAAAGGCGGGTGGACCTTCTCGAAGTGGTGATGGACCTGGGCCGCCTGCCAGAGGCGCGTTACCCGGGCCGGGAAGTGGTGCTCGCGCGCACCGAGGTCACGGAAGACGACATTCAGCATGTTATCGAGCGCATCGGAGACTTCGGTGCGGACAACCGCGCGGGGATTGAGCGCACCCTGCACCGCATCAGCTGCATTCGCAATCGCCGCGGCAAGGTAGTAGGGCTTACCTGCCGCGTGGGCCGGGCCGTGTATGGGACGATCCGCGTGATCGAAGACCTGGTACTGGGCGGGAAGTCCATCCTTCTCCTCGGCCGCCCGGGGGTGGGAAAGACGACCATGCTCCGCGAAGTCGCGCGGGTACTGGCGGACGAGGCGAACAAGCGCGTGATCATCGTTGATACGTCAAACGAGATCGGGGGGGACGGCGATGTCCCGCACCCCGCGATCGGCGGCGCCCGGCGAATGCAGGTGGCGACGCCCGCGATGCAGCACTCGGTGATGATCGAAGCGGTCGAGAACCATATGCCGGAAGTGATCGTGATCGACGAGATCGGGACGGAGCTGGAGGCTGGCGCGGCTCGCACGATCAACGAACGGGGGGTCCAACTGGTTGGCACCGCGCACGGCACGTCGCTTGAGAACCTGATGCTCAATCCAACGCTCGCCGACCTCATCGGCGGCATTCAGTCGGTGACGTTGGGCGACGAAGAGGCGCGGCGGCGCGGCACCCAGAAGTCGATTCTCGAGCGGAAGGCTCCTCCCACTTTCGAATGCATTGTGGAGATCGAGAGCTGGCAGCGGGTAGCAATCCACACGAGTGTGGCAGACACGGTTGATGCGCTTTTGCGAGGATTCAACGCGCCGCCGGAGACGCGCCAGCTTTCGGCTGCCGGTCGAATCGAAATCGTCGACGATTCCGAACGGGACGAACGCGGGATAACGAGGGGCGCGCAAGGCGCCCGCGGACCACGAGGCGGTGCGCCGAATACGGGGGCATGGGAGCTGGGCCACAAGCGGAGCGGGGGCCACGTGCGGGGGCGCGGGGAGATTGAGTTCGAACGTAGCGAGCGGCCCGCTGGGAACAACTTCGCGCGCAGCTCGAACGAGCCGGTGATCAAGATCTTTCCCTTCGGCGTGTCTCGTGCCCGTCTCGAACAGGCAATGCGGAGCACGGGTGTGCCGATTGAGCTGGTTGCCGATGTGCGAGCTGCGGACGCAGTTGTGACGATGCGCAGCTACTACCGGAGCAAGCCCGCCGCAGTGCGAGAAGCCGAAGAGCGATCGTTGCCGATCTACGTGGTCAAGGCAAACACGGCCTACCAGATGGAACAGGTGCTGCAGCAGTTCCGAGGTGAAGATTCAGCCGGCCCGCGCGGCCCGCGCAAGGACCCGATGGTAGAGGTCTTCAAGGAGACGGAAGACGCAATCGCGCGCGTGATGGAGGAAGGACGCCCGGTGGAGCTGCCACCGGCGAACAGCTACGTCCGGCGCGTCCAGCACCAGATTGCGACGCGTTACAACCTCGACAGCACGAGTGCCGGCAAAGACCCGCAGCGGCGCGTGAGGATCCTGCCGGGCGGCGGCGGCATGGGCTTCGGCCGCTGATTCGCCCGGTCTGCGCGGGCGACTTAGGATTCGCGGCGTGAACCAGCGATTCATCGTGTTCGAAGGGGGCGAAGGCTCCGGGAAGAGCACTGCTTCAGCGGGCGTTGCCCAGCGGCTTCGGGCCCAGGGCGTGGACGTCGTTTCCACCCGGGAGCCCGGTGGCACGACAGCCGGAGAAGCGGTCCGCGGGCTCCTGCACCTCGAGCTCGCGCCGTGGGCGGAAGCGTTCGCGTTTCTGGTTGCTCGCACCCAGGTCGTGCATGAAGTCATCCAGCCAGCGTTGCAGCGTGGCGCGGTGGTGATCTGCGACCGCTACGAAGCGAGCTTCCTCGCATACCAGGGTTACGGCCAGGAACTCGACCTGGA
>JBDTVB010000091.1:0-7211 GCA_040007415.1 Anaerolineaceae bacterium | reverse complement strand
CCTTCAAGGCTTTGGTGTCCACGTACGCCTGGACACCGGTCTGGGCGCTCACCTGGGTGCGGACTTGGATGGGATCGGTGCCCGGGGCGAACCGAAGTGCGGCCGCAGTGACGAGCGTCCCTGGGTCGATACCTACTTCGGCCGCGCTTCGACGCAGCTCCTCGATCGACAGGTAGACAGGGGCACCCAGAGGCTCGTCGACGAACTCGGCGACCTGGACGGACAACGCCGTAGTGCCACCGGAAATCAACAACTGCACGGTGTCGCCCTGCGTCATGCCCAGCCGGTCGCGGAGCACCTGACCGAAGAGGGCGCCGTGATCTGGGAGTGTCACCCACGCACCCGATTCCAGGTGGAACCCACGAAGTTGAGTGCCGTCTTCGAAGGCAAGCAGCTCCGTTTGATAGATACTGGTCCCAGAGCGGACAGCTACCTGCAGGTCGGCCATCGGCTCCGACCGCGCCACGCCCAGGGATTCGAGCGCCGAGAGGTCCGTATTGGTGACGGGGTGGGAGAAGAAGACGCGCGCATCGTCGCGGGCGATTTGATCGAACTGCCGGTGTGTGACGAAGTTGATGGAATCAATCATGCCCCACGAAATGATCACCAGCGTAAGCGCGAGGATGACACCTACAACGATGCTCAGCGAACGCAGCGGCGCGCGGGTGATGTTCCGGAGGACCAGCCGAACGCGCAACGGCAGGAGACGGACGGGCCTGAGCGCGCGTTCGATGCACGGGCCAAAGCGCAGGCCTGCTCCTGGCCCGCCGCGCATGGCCAGCGCTGGCTGCAGGCGGCTGGCCGACCACGCGGGTACTGCCGTGGCGGCCAGGCTAACGGCGATGGCGGCCCCAAGCCCGACGACGGGGACGAGCGGCTCGACGTGCGTGACGGTCAACGGGATAGACAAGGCACCCGTGTAGAGATGCGTCAGAGCGCCCCCCAATATCACACCAGCGAACGTCCCAGACGCACCAGCGATGACCCCGGGGACGAGTCCGTAGCCCATGTAGTGCGCGATCAATTCACGAGTTGGCATACCGTGGGCCCGGAACATGCCAATGTTCGCGCGCTGCGCCTGCACCATCCGATTGAGCACGATATACGTCGTGATGCCGGCGGCGCTGAGGAAGAGGAAAGGGAAGAGCCACGCGAGTTCCTTGAAGCCTGACACGTCCTCTTGCAGTGCGGCGTTCGAGGGCTGTTCGTCTCGCCCGTAGATGTCGGTCGCCCCGGCCTTCTGGGCGAGCTCTTTGAGGCGAGTTAGCGCGCTTCCCGGAGCCTCCGGGGTGAGCCGGACAAGCGCCTGGCGTGGCAGTTCGAACTGTGCCGCCAGCCCAGCCGGCAAGAACACGACGCCGAAGTCGTCTGGTGGGGTCAGGATGTCCTGTCGCGTCCGCGCCGGCCAGAGGTATTCGGCCGAGACGGCGACGCCCTGCACAGTGACGCGCCGCCACGTCTCGCCCTGGGAGAGCTCAATGGTGTCGCCGGGCTTGAGCGCGAAGTGGTCGGCGAAGTGACGCTCGACCAAGACTCCGGCTTCTGCTCCGTCCAGCGGCTGGCCGGGGCCAACCAGGACACCTGCGATGTCTGGCTCGCCGGAGTCCGGGAGGCTTAGCGCTTGCCCGCGCAGGACGCTGGCCCCTCCGACACGGACCCCGATCTCACCCGCCCGTCGCACCTCGGCCGCCGCGGTGGCAGGCGCCGCGCGAGCGGCGGAAGCGAAAGCGTCGAGGTCTCCGCCACTTACCCACAGGTCAGGGAAGCGCAGGCTGTCGAAGGTCGCATCGTAAGAGCCCTTAAGGTTCTGATAGGCACCGTAGGAGGCGGCGAAGAGCAGGACCCCAAGGAAGATGGTGGCCGAGACGGCAAGAAACTGGACGCGCTCCCGCAAGATGTCCCGCCAGAGCTTCGCGAAGAGGATCCTCACCACTCGACTTCGTCGGCGCTGACGGGTTGGTCATTGCGTAGGTCTCCGACGATCCGCCCGTCGCGCATCTGGATTACTCGATCAGCCATCGTCGCGATCACGGAATTGTGTGTGACCAGCAGCACGGTTCGGTCGTGGTCGCGATTAATCGCGTGAAGCAGTGCGAGCGCCTGCCTCCCCGTCTCCAGGTCTAGGGCTCCCGTCGGCTCATCGCAAAGCAGAACCGTGGACCGTTTGGCGAGCGCCCGGGCGATGGCGACGCGCTGCTGCTCGCCGCCAGAGAGTTCCGCGGGGAACCGGTCCATCATCCCGGCCATGCCGACGGCCCCCAGGGCTTCAGCCGGCGAGATGCCCGCTTGTGGCGCGATCGAGGCGATGAGTTCGACGTTCTCTCGGGCGGTCAGCGTAGGCACCAAGTTGAAGAACTGAAACACGAAGGCGACGTGTTCCCGGCGGAACGCGGACCGTTGCCCGGTGTTCAGCGCGGAAACCAGGACCTCGGCGACTTCGACATCACCTGCGGTCGGTGCATCGATCCCACCCACGAGGTTCAGGAGCGTGGTCTTGCCCGAGCCACTGGGACCCAGGAGGACGACAAAATCGCCGCTTTGGATTTCGAGGTCAACGCCATCGAGGGCGGCGACGGCAGCAGGACCGTGCCCGAATACCCGCCGTACGGCGCGGAGAGAGACGGCGACTTTCCGTGTCCCATTCTTTGTCGTCAGTGGGGGCCCCCCTACGCCAGGTGTGTCATGACCGCGGCTGCTCCCATCGGGTGGAAAGCTGGCTACCCCTGCGGACCAAGCGAGAGACGCTCCACGTCGGCGGGCGCGACTTCGAGGACGATACGATCAGTCGTGATCGCGAAGCCGTAAGGAACCGCAATCCTGGTTTCCTGGCCGAATGGCCGTGTGACTGTGGCGCGACCCGCTTGCTCTATCACCGGCCCGCATGATACATCTTGTGGCCCCCTCTGCTCGGGCGGCCTTCCGATCGTGCTTTCAGGGGACGTTCGGGCCTGTCGCGAAGCGCGCCGAGGCGCGAAGCTGGACGGCAGGGTGTACGGCTGGCCCCGGCTCGCCGGGAGGCGGCAACCGAAAGCTGCTCTGCTCAAGGATTGTCGGCCGTTTCGCCTCAGTGACGTGGACCGGTAAGCCCGCGAGCGGACATCGCCTCCGCTGCCCCGCGGACGAAGTCGGCGTAGTCGTCCTCGGTCTCGCCGCGGCCGCCGCAGTCCAACGGCTCGTGGCCGACTCCGAGAAGCGCCGGTGGACGAGCTCGTGACGGCGTACGCGACGCCATCCGTCATGGAGACGGCTGTCGGACGCCGCCGTCTGGGGTTCCCGAGCGACGGCTTCGCTTCATCGCGGGACCGTCGCCAGTCATCAGGTTGTGCGCGGCGTTGATCAGGCCCACGTGGGAGAACGCCTGGGGGAAGTTGCCCAGTTGTCGCTTTGCTACTGGATCGTACTCCTCGGCGAGCAGGCCGAGGTCGTTGCGAACCGCAAGCAGCCGCTCGAACAGTGCATGGGCTTGGTCGTGGCGACCTATCATGGCGAGGTTATCGACGAGCCAGAAGGAGCAAGCCAGGAAGGCGCCTTCGCCCGGGGGAAGGCCCTCCACAGTGCCGTCGGCTGCGTTACGGAGCACGAAGCCATCCTGCGTCAGGCCAGCCTGAATAGCGTCCACCGTCCCAACGATGCGGGGGTCGTTCGCTGGGAGGAACCCGACCATGGCCGCCATGAGCAGCGAAGCGTCGAGCTTCGTGGACCCGTAGGACTGTACGAAGCTGTTTAGGCTGGTATCGAAGCCCTTCTCGCAGACCTCGCGGTGCACCTGGTCTCCGAGGGCGCGCCAGTGGTCAGCTGGACCTTCCATCTTCGACCGCTCGACCGCCTTCACGGCGCGGTCGAAAGCTACCCCGGCCATGATCTTCGAGTGCGTGAAATGTCGTGGGTCACCGCGGGACTCCCAGATACCGTTATCTGGCTGCTGCCACACGGACTCGAGAGACTCGAGCAGGACACGTTGCAGGGCCCAGGCGTCCCCAGCGTGGTCGCCCTCAACCCCGGCGCCACGCGCTGTCTCCAGCACATCCATTACTTCGCCGTAGACATCCAGCTGAAATTGCTTGTGCGCGCCATTGCCGATCCTGACCGGCGCACTGCCCTCGTAGCCCGGGAGCCACTGGAGGTCCAGCTCCGTCAGCCTCCGTTCCCCCCGGATGCCGTACATGATCTGGACATCCCTGGGCATGCCCGCCACCGCACGCAAGAGCCAGGATCGCCAGGCCAACGCTTCTTCGGTATAGCCTGAAACGAGAAGGGCATACAGCGCGAACGTCGCGTCGCGGAGCCAGCAGTACCGGTAGTCCCAGTTGCGGACGCCACCGATGAGCTCGGGCAGCGACGTGGTGGCGGCCGCAATGAGACCTCCCGTCGGCCGATAGGTGAGTCCCTTCAGGGTCACCAGCGACCGCATCGCCACGTCACGGTACGGTTCCGGGAAATTGCAGCGCTGGGACCAATGCTGCCACCACTGCCTCGTCTGTTCGAGAGCGCGCCTCGGATCGAGCGGCCGATGCGACGGCAGGTGAGACTGGCGCCAGGTCATGACGAAAGACAGCTCCTCCCCTGCCGTCACCTCAAACGTTGCCACGGTATGGAAGTCCCTACCAACCAACGGCACGGATGAATGGACATCGAGGGCGTGTGGGCCGGCGACGGCGCTGATGCCAAAGTCGCGCCGTTGAACCCACGGAATCACCGACCCGTAGTCGAAGCGGACGACGAGATCGAAGGCCATCGAGACGCGCCCGCGAATGCCTCGCACAATGCGAACCACGTCAAGTCGTTCCTGCGTATGCTCGCGCAACGGCATGAAGTCGACGAGCTCGACCGCGCCGTCGGCACTTTCGAACGTCGTTTCAAGGATCAACGAATCGCCGAGGTATCGTCGCGTGGTGCGCGAATCTCCACCCGAGGGGCTGATCTGCCAGTGCCCATGCTCGCCATCTCCAAGGAGTGCGGCGAAGCACGCCTCGCCGTCGAACCGCGGGAGGCAGAGCCAGTCGATCGAACCGTTGCGCCCGACGAGCGCACCGGTATGAGTGTCCCCGATGAAGCCGTAATCCTCGATCCGCATCTGATTCCTTACGTCGCCGGAGCTGCGTGGTGTTTGGTTCGACGTCAGGATTATGCCAGCCGTCACGCCGGACGGGAATCTCGCCGGCGCGATTCGACCCCCACCGTCCGGGCTCATGAGGCTCCGCTCGGCAGTGACTTCTCCACACAGAATCGACCACCCGCTAGGTGGCGTCGACTGTTTCTTCATTGCTGAAGAGCGCGCTGCACCCTGCCATTGCGTCGCCAAAAGGTCGCCCGGTTAGCAGCCGGAACCCAGCCCGACTGGCGCCTGATCCTTGTTGAACCGTTCCACTGGGTAGGTGTCGGCCTTCTGCCGACACCTACCCAGTGGCGTCACCGCGGCCAGACCACTTGACGAGACGTGACCTTCGTTGAGTCCGCACGGCGCTCCGTCTGCTAGTTTCGAACAGACAGATCCCGGGCGCTCCTGCCACTGTGAACTGGACGGAAAGCCTCGCACAGAAGCGTACGAATCGACCAGCGGGTCCGACGGCTGGGAACAAGAACCCGCGTTCCCTTCCTGCCGCCGGAATTCGGCCATCGGGGCGGTGAACTTGCTTGCCGACGTCTCAATTGCCACCTCTTAATGGCCTCGGTCTTCAAACGGAGAAGGAGTATGGGAATGCCCACGAAGAACGGTCTCTCAGCGCCAGCAAGCGCCCTTGACGCCGGCCGCAGGGCCGACATTATTGCTGACCTGAACGCGAACCTCGCCCACTTGATCGACCTGCACGTTTCGGCGAAGCAGGCCCATTGGAACGTCCACGGACCAAACTTCGCCGGTCTCCACGGGCTGTTCGACACCATCGCCGGCGGCGGACGCGACTACGCCGACCTGGTCGCCGAGCGCATCTTGGCCCTGCGCGGAACTGCACACGGAACTATCGCGGACGTCGCGAGCATGAAAAAGATCTCGGAGTTCCCGACTGACGAACAGGGCTGGGAGAAGCTGACCCAACTTGTGCACGAGCGACTGGCCAAGGTCGCGGATCGGATGCGCCACTCGTCCGCGAGTATGGAGGATGAACTGGCGACGCAGGACATCTACGTGGAGATCATTCGAGCTCTCGACAAATGGGCCTGGATGCTGGAAGCACACCTTTCGGAGGGGCAATCCAATGGCGCGCATTCCCGTTAGGGCTTAGGGCTGATGTTGATGTACCCGGGACTTCCATCGGTGCCAGAAGCATCAACCGCCTCTGGACCGGTTTATGCGTGTGGTCCGGGAGTGGCGATGAGGACGGTGATGGGTATCGGATGCAAGCAGTACCCCGCAAGAATACGATCCCCTCCGACGGGTACGCTGGCTGAGTCCATACATGAGAACCTGATGACGCTTGGCGCTGGTCTTCAACAGCCGGCCGTGTACCTGATGGTTCTGGGAACCGAAAGCCAGTCGGTCCGTGCAGCTCGTACCTCCGCTGTCGTTGGTCCCATTCTCCCAACCCCGGCCGATGAGCTAGGATTGTGGACGGAGATATCCTCGGATCAGGTCGAACTCGTGATCGAGAATTGGCCAACTCGACGGCAATTTGGTAGCGCCATGGGCAGCCTCGATGAGGGCGAGTCGGACGCCCGTCGCGACCCCCGGGGAGCGCAGACTGAAGGCTCGCCATGATTGACGCTGCGAAGCATTTTCGCGGTCGCAAATTGCCGCCATTTTGCCGCCCAACTGTTCGGCAGCCCCTGTCAGTAAACATAACAGTGTTAAAATTTCGAAGCCACGTTGAAGCTAAATCAGCACATAACGGTACTAATCATCAGCCAGCGATAAGCAATTTTACGAACTCATAACCCGAAGGTCAGGGGTTCGAATCCCTTCCCCGCTACCAACAAACTGAGTCTGCAAGAGACTAAAAGGCCCTCACAATTGTGAGGGCCTTTTGGCATTTGTCTTTTCATGAACAGCCGGTCCATATTCGGGCCAAATTCGCGGAGCCCTCAGCGACGACCGGTGCCAGCGGCTTGCGCCATCCGTCGCCCGACCGTTGGTGTTCCACTGGTCCCACGCAGCGACGAACAGTATGAGCGGAGCCCTGAAGTCGGCACGCGCCCGCAACCCCTTGAGAGAACCCGCATGGTGAGAGAAGCCGCATGGGCTGAACCTAACTGGTTCGACTTCCTCCACCTTGTCA